>JAATFC010000139.1 GCA_015655435.1 Chitinophagales bacterium
AACGGAAAAGGCATGAGTGAAACCGACGCGCGGTTAGCATTTGAAAGACACGCAACGAGCAAAATCCGAAAGATTGAAGACCTTTTTCAAATCCGAACTATGGGTTTTCGGGGCGAAGCATTGGCTTCCGTTGCTGCTGTCGCACAGGTGGAACTGAAAACCAAAAGAAAGGAAGACGAACTGGGAACACTGGTAGATATTGAAAACAGCCAAGTGGTAAAACAAGAGCCATGTGCTGCTCCGGACGGAACTTCCATTGCTATGAAAAACTTGTTTTTCAACGTTCCCGCAAGACGCAATTTTTTGAAAAGCAACGCTGCCGAGATGCGTCATATCATTGACGAGTTTATCCATGTCGCAATGGCGTTTCCCGATGTTTTCTTTGCATTGTATTCCAATAATCAGGAGATGTACCACCTGAAATCGGGACCATTGAAACAGCGTGTCGTTCAGCTATTGGGAAATCAACTCAACGCCAAACTCGTTTCCGTAAAAGACCAAACTGATTATCTCAATATAAACGGTTTCGTAGGTAAACCGGAAACGGCAAGGAAATCACGTGGCGATCAATACTTTTTCGTCAATGGACGTTTTATCCGCAGTCCTTATCTTAACCATGCGGTAGTCAATGCTTTTGACCAGTTGTTGCCGAGGGACAGTTTTCCGTTGTATGTTCTGTTCATCGACCTTGACCCTTCGGAAGTGGACATCAACGTGCATCCGACCAAACAGGAAATCAAGTTTGAGGACGAGAAAATCATATACGCATTTGTACAGGCAGCCGTGAAACATGCATTGGCGCAGTCCAGTATCGCGCCTTCATTGGACTTTTCGCTTAATGCCGATATTCAGAAATTGGACGCACTTAATCTTCCTTTTTTGGAAGAAAAAAAAGATGCGGCACAACATTCGGATTTATATAAAAATTTTACCCGACCCAATCAGGCGCATTTCATAGAAAAAAATAAACCGGAGAAAAACTGGCAGGATTTTTTTGTACCCAAATCCGACGCCTCGAAATCTTCCGAACTAGAGCAGGACGGTTTCCCTTCCATTCCTCAAGTGCCCGCCATCGGACAGGAATATTTTGGTAGTGAAGCTGCACCGTTTGACCTATTGTCGGAAACTGAGGAATCGAAAAATGTATTGGCAGAGAACGCGACTTTTTTACAGATACATGGCACTTATATATTGGCGCCTGCTACGAGCGGATTTCTGATGATACATCAGCAGATAGCACACGAGCGCGTTCTGTACGAAAAGTTCAGCAAACAGGCTCATGGCAGACCCGCCAGTATCCAGCAATTGCTGTTTCCATCGTCGTTGCAGCTCAATCCTGCCGATACTATTCTGCTAACGGAACTATTACCGGACTTGCTAAAAATCGGCTACAATATTGAAAAAGGTGAACAAAACAATTTCACCATTCTGGGTATTCCTTCCGATGCTCTGGAAGGTAATGAAACACACATTTTGGAATTATTATTGGAACAAATAAAACACTTCAGCAGTGATGTAAAATTTTCCAGAAGGGAAAAAATCGTTCGATGTCTGGCTCGTCAGCAAGCAATCAAAGCCGGACGTACTTTGCAGCAAAACGAAATGCAAAATCTTGTGGAAGATTTATTTAAATGCGAGTTCCCTAACGTTGGACTTTCCAGCGAAACGCCCACATTTATCCAATATAAAGAGGATGCCATCGACCGGATGTTTGGCAGAAATTGATTTTCTTATTTTAACAGTCAGATTCCTGTACTATTTGTTAGATTTGTCTTATCTTTTATGTAAAAAATAAGGGCCTGGAACGACCCGATGAAACGTTATGGCAGAACAGAATAATCAAGCAAAACCGGTAACTATTTTGACTGGTTTTTTGGGGTCGGGAAAAACGACTTTTTTAAACGAACTTATCAAGGCGCATCCGGAAAAACGCCCTATTATCGTGGAGAATGAATTTGGGGAGGAAAACATTGATTCTGAATTGGTAATCGGCGCTGGCGACAAGATATTTTCTATTAGTGACGGATGCGTTTGTTGTTCCCTAAATGACGAATTGTTTGAGTTGTTGCGCCAGCTTTGGTCCAATAAAGACAAATTTGACGAACTGATTATTGAGGCGACAGGTATTGCAGACCCAGGTTTTATCGCTATGCCGTTTGTCGAAAATCCCAATATGGAACAGTTTTACAAACTGGACAGGGTTATCTGTTTGGTGGATGCGAAGTTCATCGAAAATGAACTAAAAAATACGGAAGAAGCTCGCAAACAAATAGCGTTCAGCGATATTCTCCTTATTACCAAAACGGATGAAGTCTCAAAGGAAAAGATTCATGAAATCAAACACCTACTGAAAGACATCAATCCTTGGGCTTCCGTATTGTCCGGCAACAACAAAGAAGGTTATCCAATAGAGGAAATCCTGCAATTGACACGCGAAACAATCGACAATGCAGTATTTGAAGAAACGCAGGAAAAATATGGAAAAGAATTAGCGGAAGAAGAACATGAACATCACGATGGACATGACCACCATCATGAGGAACATCATCACGAACATTCCCACGAACATGAGCATAAGCATCATCACCATGAACATGGGGAATCTTGCAACCATCACAGCCATCACCACGATATCGAATCTTTTAGTTTCAAATACACACAACCATTTTACCTGGACAAGTTGCAGGAAATGCTTGTTGACTACCTCAATGCGCACGAAAACCAGATATATCGTGTCAAGGGATTTGTAGATGTGTCGCATATTGCCAATAGGCTTGTTGTGCAACTTGCCGGAACCTTGTTGACGGTAACGGACGGTCAAAATTGGAAAGACGGGGAAGTACGCCAAAGCCGTCTTGTCTTTATAGGAAAGGGGCTGAAGGCAGAAGTGATTGACAGATTATTGCAGGCCTGCTTGCAAAAGGAAACTGCAAAGGCTTAATTAACGCTAAGACGAATAAACAAATGCGCATCGTAAAAAGAAGGTGCGCATTTGTGTTTAGGTAAACTGAAACGAACGTGGCTAAAACATCTACCAACTTCTTATACAAGCTATTGACCCATATTGCTTTTTGGGTATTGGTTGCAATTATTGCCGGAGCTGTATTGGGAATCAAAGTCCCACAGACAGCCATAGGTATGGAGGTCCTGAGCAAATATTTCATCAAGGTTATCACCGTATTTATTGGCCCCATCATCTTCCTGACACTTGTTACGGGTATCAGCAGCATGGGCGACCTGAAAAAAGTCGGGCGTGTCGGAATAAAAGCACTTCTGTATTTCGAGGTGGTTTCATTGCTTTCGTTGGCATTGGGCATCTTCATGGCAGATACGTTGAAACCGGGACATGTGGATATTGCTTCATTGAAAGCTGGCGGTGACATTTCTAGTTATACCCGTCAAGCAACAGGGACTCATATTGACTTATGGCATTTGGTAAAAACCAATTTTACATTGCAAGTCCTTATTGTCAGTATCATAGCAGGTATTATATTAAACAAAATTTCCAATAAAGAACCCATTTTGTCCAAACTAAAATGGCTGGAAAAATACGTGTTCCGCGCATTGAAATACGTGATGTATCTGGCTCCACTTGCCGCTTTTGGCGGTATTGCGTCAGCCGTCGGAAAGTATGGTATTGCAACGCTGATTCCACTTGGGAAACTCGTCGCTTCGGTCTACGGCACGATGATTTTGTTTATAGTGCTTGTATTGTGGCCAATACTGCATTTTTACTGCAAAGTCAGTTTGGGTAAATATCTTTCGCATATCAAGGAAGAGTTATTGCTGGTATGGGGAACGTCCTCTTCCGAATCCGCATTGCCCAGCCTGATGCAGAAATTGGAAAAAATGGGTTGCGACCGGTCAATAGTTGGTCTGGTTGTTCCTACGGGCTATTCATTTAACCTTGATGGCACATCTATTTATCTCGCCATGTCAGTTATTTTTATGGCGCAGTTGTTTAGGGTTCCTCTTTCTTTTGAGGAAATGATTTCTATATTGGTCATATTGATGGTTACCTCCAAAGGTGCGGCCGGCGTTACCGGAAGTGGTTTTATCGTATTGGCATCGACTCTGACAGCATTACACAAAATACCGATTGAGGGTTTGGCGTTTCTATTGGGAGTGGACAAGTTCATGAGTGAAGCGCGCGCATTGACCAACATTATCGGAAACGGTGTGGCTGCAATAGCTCTAGCAAAAAATGAAAAGAGTTTGCATCTCGTAACCAATAGTCCGGACTCGGTAGCAGAATAAAACAGAAATTGAAAAAAGCAGTCAAAATACCAAAAGAAGGAACATTTCTATTGAAGGAACTCTACCGTAACAATAAGGTTTACGCCATTGGTGTGGCTGTGTTTTTTTTCTTGTTTCTTGTTTTCCCACTTCGCAACAATAGTAGTTTGTCTCCGCTTTTCCGTAACTGGGATATGTTTCATGAGGCGCAGGACGAGCAAGCCACTTATTCCAATACGAATCTGATAATAAATGGTAACATCAATCTTCGGGAATTGCGTATGGATGAAGTGCGCTCCAATGCAATGCTTGGACAGCTTCGTGCCTATCTGGACGTCAGACGAACTGGGCATGAGGGTATCTATGTTTTTGAATCCAATTTTTTGAAAAAAATATTGCCGCATTACGAGGAACGACAATATAGTCCGGCATCTGATTCTGTCGTTTTCAAAAAATATTTTTTGTCGAACTTATCCAAGTATTTGGGAAAGCAAGTGGATTCTGTTCAGGTTTTTCGGGAGTCCATAGCATTTGACCAATATGGATTTGCACATTTGAAGGATTCTACACTTATAGTAGATTTCAAAAAATAAATGATTTTTCAATACTATGCAGCAACCATCGGACAATAGGTTTTTAGCGCGTTTTTATATTGGATGGATTGTGTTGTGCTGGCTGGAATTTTTTTTCCAAAAAGCACTATTACACGTACCTGACGGCATCCGCTATGTTCCGGTGGACGTAGACCCGACAACGGTTGTACTCAACAATTTTGGCATTATCAGGAGTTTTATCCAAAACAAATGGCTGTGCTATACAGTTGATTTTTCCATTCCTATATTGGCGATTGTTGCGCTGTTTAGACCATTGAAAGGTTATGTTTTTTTTCTATTGTTGGTAAGTCTTTCTCTTTTTGATATAGGCTATGCGGCGATTACGTTTCATCACCAACACGGGCTGTATGGTTTGGTAATCATGGCATTGCTGTTTTGTTTTGTTGGAAAGGAAAAGGAATTTCCTCTGATATGGCGTGCGGCAAGATACATTCCCATCTTTATTTACCTAATTGCTTTTTATTGGAAAATAAAGGGTGGCGCGTTTTTGCATCCGATGCAGGGTGTTGCGGTCGTCAAGGAAAATATAGCTTATCTGGTTGCCAATCGGGAAGATTCTTTTTACGCAAAATTTATTGCTTATTTCCTCCGAAACTCATGGTTGTTAAATACATCTTTTACGTTGGGATTCTTGATTGAGGGCTTTTTTATAGTAGGCTTGTTCACCA
>JAATFC010000081.1 GCA_015655435.1 Chitinophagales bacterium
AGACCTTCACAGATTGTGGAAAGAAGGGGATATGCAGGCATTTGACCATATCTATAGAAAGTACTATTTTGACTTGGTGAACATAGTTGCACCACAAGTAAAAGACCGCGAAATTGCCAAAGACTTGGTTCAGGACATTATGGTTCGCTTTTACCGTCAGCAAAAAGACATCATCGTCGACAGTTCTTTGTCCTCCTATTTTAGAACGGCCGCCAGAAACAGTGTATTGAACTACTTCAGAGACAATCTACGCAGGGGTATTCCTGTTCCATTTGAAACATTGTATGCTGAAGGGAAAGATTCTATAACGGAATGGATGGACCACAAAACTACCAAGGAGCAGATTTTACACGGAATTGACCAACTGCCTGACCAATGTAAAAAAGTGTTTATCATGAGTAGGGAGGATGGGCTTACTTACCAACAGATTGCAGAGCAGCTACACATATCCGTTCATACCGTTGATCAACACATCCGTAAAGCACTACGTATCCTTAGAAAGCAGTTGGGGCCTCAGATTGTCTTTTGGTTGATTGTGGAAGGATTGAAGTGAAAATTCCAACAAATTATTTCTTAATCCTTAAATAGATGTAGGTTAATAGATCCACAATATTTTGACACCAAAGAATTTTATTACTTTCTTAAATAATGTAATCACTAGCTAAATTCCAATTTTTAAATAGAATTATTCCTAACTTTATAGTGTTATTTGAGTGGTAGGTAGTAATTCGGTTAGTATTAAAAAATAGTACTATACTAATGATTGATTCTCATGTATTTATATCAATAGGTTCGGACTCCGTCCGGTCCGCAGAAATAAACTTAATCCCTTGATTTTCAAGGGATTTTTTATTTTGGTCTATCAATTGGTCTATCAACTTCAAAATCACGTTTACAATTTTACAGAACTTAGCACCTCCTTACATGGATTGGTAGGATAAAGTTATGTATTTACATCGATTTCTAAATAGATAGGAAAAAAGGAAAATTTAGTATACTTTATAGGTGCTATAAAAGAAGAATAACTGCCGGTTGTATGGGTAAGCTGTGTGTTTGGATTAGATTGATTATTTAACACAACTATGACTGACGGATAATAATTATTTCATCTTGGCCTTCTATATTTGCTGGCGTTAGTAAAGTAGCTCATATATAAGTCCTGGCATGTAATTTTAGTACATGCCCGGCACTATTTTGGACTATTACATCTTGTGGTGGTTGTCCACAGATAGATATGTATTTACCTCATCTATATTCTACCACATAGGAACTAAGGGAATGCTATAACTGTAAGTTGGATACTACGCCTAGTAAATATGTCAATGTACGAGTCTTAATACTTTTATTATTGCTCCAAACAGAAATGCTATTGTTGTGTAACACTCAGTATCGTAAAGCTTTTGTACTGTTTTTAGTTCCACTAAGCTAAGCCAGTTCCCCTTGGAAAACCGGCAGCTTTCGACGGCATATGCTCACTGCGTTCCGCTATTCCACGTTCTGCCATTTTTCCGACGAACCGTCTTTTGTAGCTGTTACACAAAAACAGTATATCATGAAAGATTACAACACAATTTCAACTAACAAAAATGAACAATCTCATTGGTCTGCATTACAAGAAGTCCAACTATCCTATCGTAACAAACTTAAAGCATCGCAAAGGCCAAAAATCAACAAGGCTGAAGACGCACTTGCTCTTTTTAGAACTGTTTGGAACGAAGATGAAATGGAACTGGTGGAATCCTTCAAGATGCTTTTGATGAACAATGCCAACAGGGTATTGGGAGTGTATCACGGTTCTACAGGAGGCACTACTGGAACTATAGTAGATATCCGCATTTTGCTTATGGTTGCCTTAAAAAGTAATGCATGTAAAATTATAGTTGCCCACTCACATCCGAGTGGAAACCTTACACCAAGCCAGGCTGATCTGAAGATTACAGAAAGATTGAAGGATGCCGCTAAGCTGATGGATATTACACTGTTGGATCATTTGATCCTGACAACAGAAAGTTTCCATTCATTTGCCAATGAAGGACTCCTGTGAGCCTTTCGTTTAAATAGACCTATCTATATATCTGCTTGTAAGCTTACTAAAGAGGCCGCTAGCTACCAGATTGCGCCATTAAGCGTCGAAATTGATTCAATATGTTTTCGTCAAATGAAATAAAGCGGATTTCATGGTATTCCCGTTCTCTAGTTTTCTGTCTGGACATCCATTATTCTAGACTCCATTTGGTGATGTGGTATTTGCCATAGAATGGACAATGGTAAGTTCTTTTCATTGCAGGCTTTCCCAAGTGGTGTTTACGTCGTCGGTCATTTATCTTGTACCTTACACGTCTTTTAACGGAGAATATAAATAGCCAAGCCTCCTCTTTTGTCTCAAACAGGCTTTTGCCCGTTGCTTCGCATTTTATCCTCATAGTCACCTCCCTCTTTAAAATAATCACATATTGTTAATTTTTGTGTTGATTAAAGTTACAAAAAAATGGGTATTCCCTAATACAATCTGACCTTTTTGAATTTTCCCACTTTGAATAAATGATGTAAAACTGCCTGATCTTTTTCAGGTTTGTTTCGCATAATCTCTTGCCAATATAAATCTTTATTTTTGTAG
This sequence comes from Chitinophagales bacterium, assembly GCA_015655435.1. Lineage (GTDB taxonomy): Bacteria > Bacteroidota > Bacteroidia > Chitinophagales > Chitinophagaceae > Rhizosphaericola. Next base: position 2,618 of record JAATFC010000081.1, read on the forward strand.
ATATGAGCGAAGGCAAAGAACTTGCGAAAATAGACAAAGGCTTAATTGAAAATATCAAGTCAATAGTTTTGTCTGCACGTAAAAATATTGCGAGAAAAGTTAATCACGAGCTGGTTGTAACCTATTGGCAAATAGGCAAAGTGATAATAGAATCTGAACAGAAGAACAATATTGACAATCAAACCTCTCGGCAGATAATCCTTGGCTTATCGAAACTGCTAACGCAAGAAATTGGAAAAGGATTTTCACGTTCCAACTTGTTCAATATGAGAAAATTCTATATTGAATATCCTG
>JAATFC010000364.1 GCA_015655435.1 Chitinophagales bacterium
AATATAAGATGTGTACAGATTCTGAGGTCCGTAAGTATTGGGCCACCAAAGTTTTGGATTGTTGATTTGTATTTTTTCAGTTTTGACTAATTTTTTTTCGTTGGGATTTATAGTCACCGGAACATATATAGTTTGGTCAGCTATCTGATATTTCAGAAAACCATTTCTAGTTGAACTCGAATTGTTGGTCAATGTAGCTTCCGCCTCGATGTAAGCAGGATTCTGCGCACCTGACGATTTGCGTATTCCGGGAACTATAGTCGTTATATGTGGATATTCTACCGAAACTGCACCTGTTTTTTCAATAGTCACTTTGTCCCAAATGCCAGTATTTCGGTCACGGATAGGCTGTATCCAGTCCCATCCTGCGACATATTGATGTGCTACATTTTTGGCTATAGTTCCGTCTCCACCCTGACCTCCATTAGGATTTCCAACATTGTCAGGAGGAAACACGACTATTGCCAGTCTATTGTTTCCGGACTTTTCCAATATAGACGTTATATTGTAACGCTGGCGCAAAAACATTCCCTTAAATAATTGTTGATTGAGTTTTTTCCCATTTAGAAAAACATCACAACTATAATTGATGCCACGAAGATTGAGCCACACTTGGTCACCACCACTTGCTGGCACTTCCTTAAAATCTTTGCAAAACCAATAAGTATAGTGTTCTTTTCCTGTAAAATAAATATCCGGAATCTTGTTGTTGTTCATTCCGTAAAAAGGGTCGGGCACTTTTTTGTTTTCCAATAGTGTTGTCAATACCGTACCAGGAACAACCGCCGGCATCCAGTTTTTTAGCGAATAACCATATTGGGACAGGCGCGTACCGCCCTCCTTTACTTCCGTAACTTTTTTACAAACCCAACCTTGGTTTAATTCGTATGTTTTTTGGGCAATCGTCGTAACAACTAGACAAATAATACTTAAAAAGGTTAACAGCGTTTTTTTCATGATTTGGTTTTATAGTTTGTCAAAGCAATGGAAGATATGTATAGTCTAAACGTGATGGTATTTTTCTCCTTTTAAAATAGTACAAGCTCGGTAAACTTGTTCGCTCAATATCAATCGAACCAACATGTGCGGAAAAACCAATTTGGAAAGACTCCACACAAAAGTAGCTTTATGGAAAACACTCTCATCAACTCCAAAAGCACCTCCAATAAGAAAAATTAGTTTTTTGCTACTCTGGTTGGCATACTGTTGTATCAATTGGGCAAGTTGTGGAGAGTCCAGCATTTTTCCTTTTTCGTCTAGCAAAACCAAGACATCATCAGACTGTAAACTGTCCAATATGCTTTTGCCTTCCTGTTTTTTCAGTTGGTCAACCGAAAGAGAGGCTGCATTTTTCAATGGCGGAATTATTTTCCATTCGCAGGGAAAATAGTTGTTGATTCTTTTCGTAAAATCTTCAATGCCCATGGTCACATATTTTTCGTGCGCTTTTCCAATCGACCAGAACTGTATTTTCATTATAGTTTGAAAAATTGAGAATGTTTAACTATAAGTTTGCGAAGATTTCTAATTCGCACTTCCTAAATCCATTTATTTAAGCAAAGACTTTATTTCATTAAGTTTCAATAGTGCTTCAACGGGTGTCAATCTGTTGATGTCGATATCTGTTAACTGTTTTCTGATTTGTTCGTACGTATCCGTATAACTATCAAAAATCGACAATTGAAATTCCGTATTGGATAGATTCTTTGTTTTGGTTGTTAATGCCGTAAGTGATGAAGATAAGGTATTTTCGGAATTGACATCCTTGCTTTCAAGCTCTTTCAATATTTCGTTGGCACGGTCGACTAGCTCAGTCGGCATTCCCGCAATGCGCGCCACATGAATACCAAAACTGTGTTTACTACCGCCCAATGCTAGTTTGCGTAAGAAGATAATTTTACCACCAATCTCTTTGTTCGTTACGTGATAATTAACGACACCGGGTAGTTTTTCTTCGAGGTTGTTGAGTTCGTGATAGTGTGTTGCAAAAAATGTTTTTGGTTTGAATGGCGAACTATGCAAATATTCCACAATGCTCCATGCAATAGAAATACCATCATACGTCGAAGTTCCACGCCCAATCTCATCCAAAAGAATCAAACTGCGCTTCGATATATTGTTGATGATACTTGCTGTTTCATTCATCTCCACCATAAAAGTTGACTCACCTCCGCTCAGATTGTCACTAGCTCCCACACGCGTAAAAATCTTGTCTGTCAAAGGAATCTTAGCGGTCGAAGCCGGGACAAAACTCCCAATATGTGCCATCAAAGTAATGAGTGCTGTTTGTCTCAGCAATGCACTTTTACCACTCATGTTGGGGCCCGTCAATATAATAATCTGCGTATCGTCGGGATTCAGATGAATATCATTGGCTATATAGTGTTGATCAGCCGCAAGGAAACGTTCGATAACAGGATGTCGTGCTTCTTTTAGGTCAAGTGCATATCCATCATGAACTTCGGGAATACTGTATTGAAACTGTAAAGCATTCTGTGCAAAACAAATCACGCAATCCAATATAGCCAATACGCTCGCATTGACTTGTATAGGCGCAATATAGTCCTGCAACTCCAACAAAATTCGGTCATAAATAGTCGCTTCGATTTGCGCGATTTTATCTTCCGCTCCGGTAATTTTTTCCTCATATTCTTTCAGTTCTGGCGTAATATAACGCTCCGCATTAGTCAAAGTCTGCTTGCGAATCCATGTTTCTGGTACTTTGTCTTTGTGTAAGTTGGTCACTTCCAGATAATAACCAAAAACATTGTTGAATCCTATTTTCAAGGAAGAAATGCCTGTCTTCTCTCCTTCCCTTTGCTGTATGGCTTGTAAGTATTCCTTTCCGTTTTGTGCGATATTGCGTAGTTCGTCCAGTTCCGTGTTGATGCCTTCTTTGATGACATTGCCTTTGGATGCGGCGATGGGCGGATTTTCGTTGAGTTCTTTTGTTATTTTTTCAACTATATAGTTGCATGGATTGATAGCATCTGATAATCTTTTCAGATAGTCATTGCTACTGTTTCCCAATAGCGATTTTACTCTTTCCGCGTATTCCAATCCTTTTGAAAGTTGTACAACTTCGCGTGGATTTATTTTCTTCAACGGAATTTTGCTCACCAATCGTTCCACATCTCCAGCCTGCTTGACTAATTGTCTAACCTCCGTACGTAAATCCGTTTCTTTTACGAAAAAAGCAACCGTATCCAATCGCTCCTGAATCTTTTTGATATCACGCAAAGGCAGTACAATCCAGCGTTTTAACAGACGTGAACCCATCGGACTTATCGTATTGTCCAATACTTTTAGCAGGTTGTTATTTTCCTGTTGTCCATTGCCCAATAGTTCCAGATTACGAATCGTGAACTGGTCCATCCACAGATAGTCATCGCGTTCGATACGTTGTATCTGCGTAATATGTTGGAGATTGGGATGTTCTGTTTCTTTTAAATAATATAAAATAGCTCCCGCTGCGACGATTCCTGAACGCATTTTCTCAATACCGAAACCTTTCAGCGAATGGGTCTGAAAATGTTTCAGCAAAGTTTCCGTTGCAAAAGCCTCGTCAAAAATCCAACTGTCTAGTGTGTAAGTATAAAAGGCATTTCCGAAGACTTCTTTGAAATGTTTTTGGTAGCTTCTTTGGAAAATAACTTCTGAAGGTTTTAGGCTTTGGACAAGTTTTTCCACGTATTCCTGGTCGCCTTCCGCTGCAAAAAATTCACCTGTCGTGATATCCACGAAAGCCACGCCAATATTGGCTTTTTCAGTAAAAAATATTGCTGCCAGAAAATTGTTACTGTTGTTGTCCAGCATCTTGTCGCTGGTGGCGATTCCGGGTGTCACGAGTTCCGTCACGCCTCTTTTGACCAAACCTTTGGCTAGTTTGGGGTCTTCCAACTGATCCACGATGGCGACGCGGTAACCCGCCTTGACTAGTTTGTGTAGATAAGTATCGAGCGCATGGTGCGGAAAACCTGCCAAATCGGGTGCATCCGGATTAGAGCTGCTCCTCTTGGTCAATGTAATGCCCAGAATCTGCGATGCCCTTATCGCATCCTCCGCAAATGTTTCGTAAAAATCCCCGACCCTGAATAACAATATTGCGTCAGGATATTTTTGTTTGATTGCCTTGTGCTGTTGCATCATGGGCGTTTCGGATGCCGCTTTTGCCATGTGGCGAAGATAAAATTCTAATGCTGAATCGTCACAGGTTTTTAATAGTAAATGATTATTTATTTAAAATATTCAATCAATACAAACTATATTGCATGGTAAAAAAAATCCAAGTTCTTTTTCATTGAACACACTCAACATAAAAAAGATATTTCGATTTAAACCACAAATCATAATTCCAAAATCTCATTTCTCATGACATTTACTCAATTGGAATATATCGTTGCGGTCAATACATACAGACATTTTGCGACCGCCGCAGAGAACTGTTTTGTAACGCAACCCACGCTCAGTATGCAAATCCAGAAACTGGAAGAGGAATTGGGCATCAAGATTTTTGACCGAAGCAAACAGCCCGTTGTCCCAACAGAAGCGGGCGAAGAAATCATCCAGCAAGCAAAAGTCATATTGCAAAACCGCAATGAATTATTGGAAACCATTGCATCCAAAAAAGGCATCGTCAATGGCGAGCTTCGGCTAGGCATTATCCCGACTCTAGCACCTTATCTGATACCATTGTTCATGCCTGTTTTTGGCAAAAAATATCCGATGGTCAAGGTGCAGATAACCGAACTCACAACGGAAAACCTGTTGATACAACTCAAAGGTGGAAAGATTGACGCAGGTATTGTCGTAACACCTTTGCACGAAAATGGAATACGCGAAGACGTGCTTTTTTACGAGCAGTTGATGGCGTATGTTTCGGAAAAAAACGACCTGAATAAAAAGGATTTTATTTTGTCAAAAGACATTGATCCTAACAAACTCTGGTTGTTAGAAGAAGGACATTGTTTCCGTTCGCAAATCATCAATCTTTGCGAATTACGGAAAAAAAGTAAGGACGGTAATCTATTCGAATATGAAGCGGGAAGCCTTGAGACTTTGCGGAGAATGGTTGACATCGGAGACGGGATTACCATACTACCCGAGTTGGCAACTTTTGACCTAAACAAAAGCCAAAAAAATCGACTGAAAAAATTTCAAGACCCTGCACCCGTGCGTGAGGTTAGCATTGTAACGCATCGCGATTTTGTCAAAAAGAAATTGGTCGCAGCACTGAAGAAAGTCATATTGGAAACCATTCCGGAAAGTCTGAAGCACAATGAGCAACATCCCGTTGTGCCTATTGATTAACCGGGATTGGTGCCAAATTACTTTTGTGAAAGGTACCATAAATAAAATTTTGGAAAAGACAATTTGGTCTTAACATTCATTCAATACAGCCTTGATCTTTTGGTTCTTTTCTATCAAGAGAAAAGAACATCACTTGTTGAAATATAACTCACATTAATTTATCCTATTTTGCGTCCGCTAAGTGGAAACAATGAAAAAAATCAGAACATCAGTTGTTATTGTTGGTTGTGGTCCGTCAGGAATCAGTGCGTCGATATTCCTGTCCAAGGCAAAAATCCCTCATGTCATCATCGAAAAAGACCGTTATCCGAGAGACAAAATCTGCGGTGACGGATGCAGCGGAAAAACCGTTTATGTATTGAAAAAAGCCAACCCAGAATGGCTCAAAAAAATATTCAACGACGACAAAAGTTTTTTACCAAGTTACGGTGTAAAATTTGTTGCGCCCAACGACAAATACATCGATATTCCGTTTAGTCTTGACAAGTCGGAACTGCCACATCCTCCAGGATTTACGTCACGCAGGCTCGTATTTGACCAATATCTTTTTTCAAAAATAGATTATACATACGCAACTGTTTTTCAAAGCAGTAAGATTTCAAAAATCGAAATGAATCCCAATATCGTTCATTTCAAGGATGAAAATCAAGAGGAATGCGAGGTTGAATATTCCGTCATCATTGGTGCGGATGGCGACAAGGGCATTACTCGCAAACAGTTCCTACAAGGAAATACTGTCAGCAAAACCTCTTTTGTAGGTTTGCGTGCCTATTATTCCGGTGTGACGGGAATG
>JAATFC010000251.1 GCA_015655435.1 Chitinophagales bacterium
GGTCAATCGCCTGACGCGAAAAGTAAATACCGTAAAGGATTTTACTTTTTACGTAGATTTCGTTTTCGGGAGTATTGATATATTTGGGTGCATTGGCTGGCGGTTTGCCGATGACGCGCGCACCAAATCCCAATATTTTTCCCTGAACATTGTGTACCGGAAAAATAATCCTGTCCCGATAATTGTCAATGATTTCGCCATTGGCACGCTGGCTTACCAGTCCTGTTTTGAGCAGGATTTCGGGATTGTACTGGTCTTGAACAGCAGCACGGAAAAAGATGTCACGGTCTTTGGGATTGTAACCAATCTGAAATTTTTCAATAGTCGCATCCGTAAATCCACGTTCATACAGATAAGTCAGTCCAATATCGCGTCCGTCTTCGGACTCTAGCAATTTGTCCGTAAAAAACTTTTGCGCATATTGGTTGACAATGAACAAACTGTCGGAAAGTTGCCTTGCTTCACGCGCTTCATCACTTACTTCCGTTTCCTCGACCTCGATATTGTAGCGGTTTGCCAGCCATTTGAGGGAATCGACGTACCCAATATGCTCATGCTCCATGAGAAAAGTGATGGTGTTACCACTTTTACCACAACCGAAACATTTGAATATTTCCTTGGAAGGAGAAACCGTGAAGGAAGGTGTTTTTTCTCCATGAAAAGGACAATTGCCAATATAGTTTGCCCCTCTTTTTTTGAGTTTGACAAACTCGCCGATGACATCTACAATGTCAATATTGTCCGTAATCCGTTGTATCGTCTGTGGAGAAATCATGCGTATTTAAACCTCAAAAGTAAAAACAAAAAGACAGAAATTTTGAATTATGATTTTCTACTGAATATTATAAAATTGCAGATTAACTCACTTAACTATATAGAGACAATAGAAAGTGTCGGCATTTTCATCTTTGATGAAAAGCGTCGTCGTACTATACTCTCTTAGATTATGGGGTTATGTATGGTAAGAATCGAATCCAAAACAACTACAATTTTCCAACGTAAATATGAGTTAAGTAACATGATTCTACTATTTATTATTCAATAGATTATGTTCTTTTTTCTTGATAAAAAAGAACCAAAAAATCAAGACTGTATTGTATTAACTAAAAATCAACTCATAAGTCGAAAATAAAAGAACTCGCTCCACTATCGTTACGCTCAAACAGCTTTTATTTCTATCGACTTATTTCATGGATTTTCTTAACGTCAATCCAATAAGGTCATTATAGGGAATAGATTTGCCTATCCTTAACTCACATTATTTAAAGAAACTATATCCAATAGAGAAATTGAATACTTGGTTGTTACCGCCGTTGGTTGGCGCGCCATTGTATTGGAGTGCAGGCTGGAAGGAACGCGAGAAACGTGCACCAATCAGTAATCGATTGATTCTATATTGGGCACCGACCGACAATCTTGGGTCAAAATTACGTACTTGGTAAACGCTGCCGGAATTGTTGTAAGCATTGCCGTCCATCAGTTGAGAGCTATAAGCATTGCCAACCAAAACTTTTTGGATAATGGAAAAATCTGTTCCTGCGGACAGTTTCAGATTAGAATGGGAAACATAGTAATCGAACATCAACGGAATCTGCCAATAATACGCCTGCTGCACTTCGTTTGCGGAGTTGGCACCGAAAGAAACCTCTTTTCCATTCAAACTATTGGAAGCCAAAAATGCCTTGTCGTTGGATTGTTGGGCAACGGAATTGGCATAGGAAGAATAGGCATAAGCGGGCGAAGATGCCGCAACCGGACCACCTATAGACGTATTGGTAAAATTGCCTGGAGCGGCAGTGCTCAATCCTGTAGAAAATCCCACTTTAGGTGAAATCTTAATGGATGCACTTACGGCCGGATACATGGGCAGATTGTACAAAGAAGTTCCGGACTGGTTTCCTTTGTCCGCGCCCGTGTTTCTATTGACCAATACAGCCAGATCCACTTTTGGTTTGTTTCCTTTGGCTTTTCCTTTTCTTCTTTTTCTTCAAAATATTTTTCCAACTGTTCACGGCGATGAGCCACTAGTTGAGAGTCTTTCTGTATTTTTTTGGTTTTGGCGATTTCAGCTTGCTTGACGGAATCCGATTTTTCGTCGTTCCACAATGCCTGGTTCAACCTTTCCCTAAACCTAGAAGAGCCTTCCACGTTTTCCTTGTTGAGATTGGTTTTTGCAATGGCCTGGTTGCGGTTACTGTCTACCAATCCAAGAAAATCCATATTGATTTTCTTCGGTGTGGTTTCCATGCCGGTCGGGATATTTTTGGATACGGTTGCCACGGCTATCGCATCCTTGTTTTTGCCTGCAATTGAGGTATTGGATAGTAAAATGCCGGAAACTGGCACTCCTTTTTTACCTGCTGCGTTGCGGTCACTAGAGCTATTGTTAGCCAAAAATCCGCTATCGTCAGAAATATTGTCTTGTCCACTTTGCTTTCCATCTTTCTTAGGAAAACTCCTTTTGCCAAAATCCATTCCCGCAATATCTTGGCTTGCTTTTTTATTAGCAGGAGATATTGGATTCTCTTGAGAATTGTCCGGATTATTTATCTGCGTTTTTATATTGGAAGTGTCTGTTTTTGTAGTATTGGAATTTGCTACAACAGCGCTATTGGACGTGTCGGAATGGGAAGTTTTTGCAATATTCTTATTGGATATATTGGGCTCATCCCCTGCCAGAAAACGATAAGAAAGCGCGCCTACAACCAATAGCAGAACAGCCGCGGCCATCCATCGCCAATACATCGGAACCACACGTTTTTTACCTTCTTCTTTTTGTGGCATTTGTTCGTCCAGCATTTGGCGCATAGCTTCCCATCCCCTATTTTCCAAGCTTGGAATATCGGGGATTTCCTCCGGGTTATATGGTTGTCTACGCTTGTCCATACTGTTCTTTCAGCAAATCCTTTAATCGTTTTTTGCCTTCCATAAGATGCCATCTCGAAGTACCTTCGTTGATGTTCATCATTTTACCAATTTCCTTGTGGGAATAGCCTTCTATCAGAAATAATTTGCAGACTTTTCCGGTCATTTCGGGCAATTTGTCAAAAACCAATAGGATGTCTTCATTGAAAATTTTGGAATGATATTGCTCCGAGAAATAACCTTGCGCCTCATCATCCGTAATCTCATCAACAAAAGGTTTGCTTTTTTCCTTTCTATATGTATCTATACATACATTTTGAAGGATTCGTTTGCTCCAGCCTTCAAAAGAGCCCTTTTTCTCGTCAAAAGCATCCAGATTAGTAAAAATTTTAAGAAAAGCTTCGTTAACGATTCCGATAATAAGTTCTTTGTCTGAAACGTAATCCTTCGCTATGGTGTAGAACAAACCAAAAAAAGACCGATAGAGCTTTTCCTGGGCTAATCGGTCGTTTTTCTTACATTCAAAGATTATATTTCTTAAATCGTTTTTATCCAAAATCCCTGTTTAGGTTTTCTTTGGAGAAAAGACTAATAAAATGTGCTTTTGACAAATATTGCCCTTTTCTTCAAAAATATGGTATCCTGTGCTCTGGCAACCGTATCTACGTAATCAGCGTAAAGCGTCGAGGTAGAATCGTTTCTGGAAATAGCCCAAGCAGCATTGTATCCCCTTGCCTTGACTGTGTCCTGACTGTAGAGGTAGATGCTGTCTTGATAATCGTTCATCGCCCATCGTCCATAAGCATATCTGAAAATACTGTCCCTTCCGTCCGGTCCGGTCTGTGTCGGATTTAACACATCGCTGAACACGAAGGATGAATCCTTTCGGTTGTAAAACCTGATAATGGAAGTGGAAAATCCCGGCACATCTCCCATCGTCAAGGTATCCGAACCGGTATCATTGATTACAATGACCGTGTCCAAACGCCAATTTTTGTTCAGCATGAAGTCCATCATGGACGGCAGCGATGTAGACGAGTTGGATTTGTTGCAGGATGCCAATACGGCAAAGAACATAGCCACACTTCCCAAGCCGATTATTTGTACAAGCCTTTTTTTCATTTTATACAATACGAAACAGGTTGAATGTACCAACCTTCATTAACTAATACGGATGACAATGTAAAAACGTTGAATCCGTTAAAATATTCTTTTGAAAAACAACAACTGTGATTTATTTTCCGCTAACGGAACTGCGATGTTTGCGTGACGATGGTGTAATCCCCAGTCCCAGCATAACCCAACCTGCCATAAAAGCCAATCCTCCAACAGGAGTCACGGGACCGAGCCATGTAAAACTATCGCTTTTGTAAGCTGCAACAAACGTCAACGCATACAGCGAACCACTGAAAAGCAATATCCCCACGAAGAAAAGCACTATCGCCGCATAGATTTTTCCGTTGTTATATTTTCCATACAGATAACTCGTAAACAACAAGGCAAAAACATGATAAAACTGATATTGGACACCCGTCTGAAAAATCTCGACAAACGGTGCGCCGACTTTAGCTTTCAAGCCATGAGCCGAATACGCACCCAAAGCAACCGTAATAGCTCCTAAAAAAGCAGAACCGCGTAAAAGTTGATGGTGAGTCATCGTTAAATGCGTTTAGTTCGTTAGAAAATCGAAATGCTCCTTTTCCAGATATGGTCCGATATGGTGTTGGGCCTGACTGTAAAACGGATGTCTTTCCTGCAATTTTGCAGATAGGAATTGGTGCAGTTCCTCGTCTGACAAATGGCTCAGCAAAGGTCGATGCAATTTTTCTGGAGCCAGCCTTTCGGCCAGAACCTCCACCGCTTCGTCAATCCATATTGTCGTACCGTTAGCGTTCATCCATTCCATGTTGTTGTTGAAACAAGGTGTTCCTCCACCTGTGGCCAATATAAAATTATCTTTCTGGGCAAAATCAAGCAAAGTGTTAGTTTCCAATTCTCGAAAATATTTTTCTCCTTGCGTTGCAAATATTTCCGCAATACTCATGCCAACATTTTGGACAATGACTGCGTCCAAATCGTACACTTCGCATCGTAGTTTTGGTGCAAGCAGTTGAGACCAGTAACTCTTCCCGACACCCATCATCCCTATTAAAAAAATCTTCATGTACCTTCTGTTGCCATGTTTCGTCTAAAAAAACTTGTTGGAAAAAAATCGCGCGAAACAAAGCTAAGGTTTTGCCTTTTATATTGGTCAAAATATTTGCACTATTTGGATTCCGTTCAAACAACAAAAAGGTCAGTGTACTTACACTGACCTTTTTAATAAAGTGGATTCAAGTAATACAATTTAACTGTATTATCCTACCAAGGAATTTCTCCGGTTTCAGGATTGCTTTCTTCGCTGAAGAATTTTCCGGTTGGACCGTTATTATCGATTAAAGCATATTTGATGATGCGGTTTGCAGCAACCGGAACCTCCCCACCATTGAATCCCGTAAAACTTGTTTTGGTTAAACCCGGAC
>JAATFC010000208.1 GCA_015655435.1 Chitinophagales bacterium
GACTTATTTCATGGATTTTCTTAACGTTAATTCAATAAGGCCGACCTAGAACAGTTCATGTTTCCCAATAAAGTTTGTTTGGAGTAAGGATTGATTTACTTATAATATCATTGTTTTCCATATATCTTAATTAATTTGAGTAATACGCCATTCGTCCAACCGAAACCATCTTGCGAAGGATATTCGCCACCTCCAGCCATCAGATTTGTGTCTTCCACATTGTATTTTTCCATGAGCTTTCCTGTGTTCTCAAAAACTTTTGTATTGAGAGAAATCCAACGTTTGGCAATCGTTTCAGCCAATTCTTTTTCTTTATAGTTGTTCAGTCCCTCAATAGTAATCCATTGCAAGGGAGCCCAACCGTTCGGAGCATCCCATTGCTGCCCGGACTTGTGCAGCGTAGTTACGACACCACCAGATTTTAGAAAATCCTTTTCCACAATACTTGCCGCTTTTCTAATTTTTCCAATATGCGAAATCTTAAAAAAGAATGGTGTAATTCCTGCAATTGTCTTTTCTGAAGAACGTCTTTTTTTGGATAAAATATAATCATAGTACCAGCCATCTTTTGTATTGTAAAAATACTTTTCAATCGCCCTTTTCCTACGTCGAGCCAATTGTGAGAATGCAGTTGATTTTTTCAAATTGCCACTTATTGAATAACCTTTTTCCAAAGTACGTTCAAGATTGTACAACAAGCAATTCAAGTCAACCGGAAGTATGTCGGTCGTATTGATAGTGGAAAGATTTTCACCATCCGCAAACCACCGCGTACTGAAATCCCATCCACTCTCCGCACCCGAACGAAGATTTTTGTATAACGTTTCCCTATTGCTCTGTCCAACAGCCAAACTAGAATCCTCATAAAAAGACTCTTCTCTCGGCGTTGATTTTTGGTCCCAATAACGGTTAAGCATCGAACCGTCTCTCAATACAACTTTATGGCTCGTTCCACTTCGTTTGTCCATCCAATAGTCGTATTCTTTTTGCAGTTGTGGAAGATACTTGACTATAATATTTTCACCTTTTTGTTTTGCCAACAAGGAAACCATCAACGAAAAATAAGGAGGCTGCGAACGACTCAAAAAATAGCTACGGTTTCCATTGGGAATATGGCCATAAGTATCAATCAAATAAGCAAAATTGTCCAATATATTTTCTATCAATTCCGTCTTTCCGCTTTCCTGCAATCCCAACATCGTAAAATAGGAATCCCAATAATATACTTCCTGAAACCGACCACCCGGAACTATGTATTCATGCGGTAAAGGAATCAATGAACTGGGTTGCAGTTGCGTGTTGGGTTGACGTTCCAGCAAAGTCCATAGTTCTTCAATATGCTGTACAACATCTTGAGTCTTCTCAATATTATTGTTAACTGCAATAGTTCTTATCTGGAAGTGGTTCTTGACAAATGTGTCTAGTCGGAATCCTGATATTTTTTTATAGTTGGAATACCAATAGCCAATAGAGTCTGTACTTGATAATGGAACTGCATCGGCAAATGTTTTGTTATCCGCAAACACACGACCCATTTGTACATACACAAACAATTCTTTATAGTCCTTCTCAGGATAAATGATTTTTTGTGACCAACCCCAAAAAGGGCTTAATATTAATATAGTTGTGAGAACCCGAAATGTAAACTTCATAGACTATGAATTTCTACTGAACAATCCTTATTTGTTTTCGACCGTGAAAGTTTGTTTCTGAACGCCAATACCCGTTAGCGTAACAGACTTCCATTTAGAAGGCAATTTCGTTCTTTTTTGCACAATACCCTTTTCCGTAATGTCCAAACCTCCAAATCCATTAAGGAGCACCTGCAACATACCTCCCGCACCTGTCGCAAAATATGGATTTGTCCCGCCCGCTGTTTCCGCAATAACATTAAACGGTGGTAAAAAATTGGGGCGATATCCATTTGTAAAAGTTGACAATGCCTTTTCAGGCATGGACAGACGAGAATAAAGTATAGAAAAAATAGCATGCGTCATGGCTGGGCCTTCTCCTACTCTAGGTTCATAATATTCCAAATCATTTTTAATCTGCTGTCCATCTGTTATTTCTTTTAACGGATAAGCCAATAGATTTACATCCGCCTGTTTTATTTTTTCTCCATGATAGGACGCATGTTCTTGCGTAACACCATTGTCCATTTTTAGTACTGGGATATTTTTCGCAACGATCTCCCATTGAGTATTTATCGTTATCCCCAATATAGTCGCCGCCGATTTTGCATATTGAAGATTTGCTTTTGCGGCAGCGTTTGTATAGGCATTATTGTCAATGTTTTCAGCCCATTCGTCAGCCGCTACGACATTCTTGATATTGTATTTACCTTGATTGTCTTTCTCAACTCTACTTAACCAAAAATCAGCCGTTTCTTTAATCAAAGGCCATCCTTTTTCCTTTAACCAAGCCGTATCTTTAGTTACACAAAAATAGTTCCACGCTGCAATACCAATATCCGCCGTTATATGATGTTCAAAAGGGCCAGACAAAGCCCAAACTGGAGTTTCCTCGTTTCCCGTCGCAGCACTTTCCCAAGGAAACATCGCACCCTTGAATCCATGTTCCATAGCATTTTGTTTGGCTGCGGGCAATCTATCGAAACGATAGTCCAGTAAAGATTTGGCCATTTCCGGGTGCAGCAACAATAACGCAGGATACATCCAGATCTCCGTGTCCCAAAAAGAATGCCCATTGTATCCCAACCCACTCAGCCCCATGGGCGACACTCCGTAACCCGAACCTTCACGAACGAATGAATACA
>JAATFC010000032.1 GCA_015655435.1 Chitinophagales bacterium
GATGAAAATATCAATGAGAAAATGATACAACTAAAATTAAATTGGTTTTTGCCTGAATCAATGCGCAAGCCTATATAAGACCACGTTTGACAATTCCGTCAAGTGAGACCACGTTCACCAAAATTGTTGAGCGTACGACATAAAGTCGAGGGCATTTATTAGCTCTCGTCTTTAAGACGAACCTTTTCGCCAAATATTATTGAATAACAGTTCCATAGATTAATGGAGCTGCAAAAAAATCAAATATGACAATCAGAGCAAATTTTTTATTTCCCGAATATCCCAACGGATCATTATTATTTATACAGCCACTAAAGAAACCCTTTATTGAGCCGGGAGAATATTACATGATACAAACCCATAGAAGCAAATATGTAGGACGTTGTTATTATCTGAATGATGACCAGTCAAGTAATGTGATAACGATTATCAATAGGTTACAATCAATAAACATTCCTATATCAACAATTAAACAATTGTATGCAATAGTAGGGAGTTTGCAGAATGCTATCTAATTGCTTGATTTTGCTAATATGTTAGTCCTAAAGTTTATGATGAGTTGGAAGATTTGACAGGGTATGATAGAAGTAGTATTCAAAAATTTAAAAGTATAGCAGATGCTACAAGTGGGACACGTGTCCAATATTTAAGTTTTAATCATCATAGACAAGTCGCCCCACTCGAACCATCTGAACAAGAATATTTTTTAAACAAATTTCGGACTATCTGATTTTGTAGATGTTTTCATTAAAAAGCCCCAATTTAGCAATAAACGTCCCTCAAACGTCCCTTTGAAATCATTTAACCGTTGTAACATATTTTAAATCAATAACTTATACAAAATATAATGTTCCAGTCTTGGGCACTAAGCCATTCTTAGGAGTGGTTTTTTCTTTATACCAATCCCTTCCTTCGGATTCAAAGAGAGGAAATGCTTACTATAATAGGAAATTTTACGGCTAGTATTTCGACGATGATTGTGGGTTATCTTTGACTGAAATTTCAATGATATATATGGCGACAACGTTTGATGCAATAGTGGTAGGCTCTGGTCCCAACGGACTAGCGGCAGCTATTACGTTGCAGCAACAAGGACTTTCAGTTTGCATAGTGGAAGGTGACGAGATTCCGGGTGGAGGTATGCGTACGAAAGAATTGATGCAAAAAGGTTATTGGTCTGACGTGTGTTCCGCTGTACATCCGTTGCTTGCAGCGTCACCATTTTTTCAAAAATTACCGTTGTCTCAATACGGACTTGAATTTATCCAACCACCTGTATTGGCGGCGCATCCATTGGACAATGGGAGAGCAGTATCGTTATTACAGTCACTAGAACAAACATCCCTATCACTAAAAGGAGACAATTCAGTATATAGCTCTACATTTTCTCCTTTGGTGAAAGAATGGTCCAATATAGCTTCTGACGTATTGGCTCCTTTTCATTTTCCAAAATATCCGTTCAAGGTGGCTCGTTTCGGGCGACTGGCAATCCAGTCGGGCATGCAATTTTCCAAACGATTCAAGACTGTGGAAGCCAAGGCTCTTTGGGCGGGAATGGCAGCGCATTCCTTGCTGCCATTAGAAAATTTCGGGACAAGCGCTGTAGGTTTGCCGCTTTTAATCAATGCGCATATTGGCGGTTGGCCAATACCGAAAGGAGGTTCGCAAGCTATTGCAAATGTGTTGGTGAAGTATTTCTTGTCTTTGGGTGGAAAAATAGAAACAGGAAGATTTGTAAAGCAGCTTGCAGAACTACCGAGAAGCAAAGTTGTGATTTTGGATGTAACGCCCAAGCAACTATTATCAATTGCGGATTTTTCAAGTTTTCCTAACTATAAAAAACAACTAAAAACTTATCGATACGGAGCGGGCGTTTTCAAAATGGACTGGATATTGGACGGTCAAGTTCCATTTCTAAACGAGTCGTGTAGGAATGCAGGAACGGTTAATATAGGAGGGACGATAGGTGAAATTGCAGCATCCGAAGCAGCGATTGCAGCAGGGAAAATCCATCCAAAACCTTTTGTTTTATTGGCACAACAGAGTCTTTTTGACCCGACACGAGCTCCAGAAGGAAAACAAGTTTTGTGGGGTTATTGTCATGTGCCTAATGGTTCCAATATTGACTGTACGGATTTAATAGAAAATCAGATAGAACGTTTCGCTCCAGGATTCAAAAAGCGAATAGTACATCGCCACACTATGACGACATCTCAAATGGAAAACTATAATCCAAACTATATTGGTGGTGATATCAACGGAGGTAAGATGCGGTTACGCCAATTGTTTTTCAAACCTTTTTATAAAAAATCTCCTTACAAAACACCACTTCAAAACATTTACATTTGTTCTTCGTCCACACCTCCAGGTGGTGGAGTGCATGGCATGTGTGGTTACAACGCAGCCAAGCAGGTATTGAAAGATGTTTGGAACCTGCATTTGTAAGAGATATACAGACATTTATTTTTTTAACACTCTTATTACACTTAGTTTTGCCGCGAATTTTAGGTTTCCGGGTACAACCGGGATTAAAAGGGAAGTCGGTGCGGCATTGCAAAACGCTTATCCCGACACTATCCCCGTAGCTGTAGATTTTCCTCATAGGAGGTTGAGTTTTGTCCACTGCCAAGCGATGTTCGAGGTGGGAAGGCACTTGTAAAAATGAGTCAGAAGACCTGCCTGATTTTCCATAAAACAAATGTTTCGTTTCGGGTGAAAACGGTGCAGCTACCTATCTTTCATATTCTTTGAAAGTGTGGCTCTGCCTGTATTTCATCCATATGCAAATATGAAAAGGCAGCGACCATATCTAATTATTTCGACTATTTTTCTGATAGTAAACTTGATGCAATTCGAGGGTTTATTGTATGCGCAAGTTCACCACGAACTCGATTCAGTAACTTTATATTCCTCCAAAAAGTTTCCACAATTGTCGTCGCCCGTTCCCGTCCAGATGTTGTCCGACTCTGCATTAAGACGATTAAATGTATTTTCCGTTGCGGATGCACTACGTTATTTTTCAGGGGTTCAACTCAAGGACTATGGTGGTATTGGCGGGTTGAAAACGGTGGATATCCGGAATATGGGCGCTAATCATACGGGAGTTTTGTATGATGGTGTTCCGATGGGAAATATGCAAAATGGACAAATGGATTTGGGGAAATTTTCTTTGGACAATATTCAGGAAATAAGTTTGTACAATGCAGGTACGAATAATATGCTGCAACCTGCGAGTGCTTACGCATCGGGCGGAACCATCTATTTGACGACTAGAAAACCTATATTTTCCGATCGGGAAAAAACAAAAGGGAAAGTTTCTCTCAATATGGGAAGTTTCGGACTATTCAATCCGTCAATATTAGTTCAGCAAAAACTCAATTCAGTTTTTGCATTGCAATTAAGTGCGGAAAGAGTTGCAGCAGATGGACGATACAGGTTCAGAAGAAAAGTAGAAAATGCTTACGATACAACAGCTACAAGAGAAAGCGCAGACGTACATTCGTGGAGGGCGCAAGCTGGTCTATTTGGAAAATTCAAAGATGGCAGCTCACTACATTCGCAACTATATTATTATTCATCCGATAGAGGTTTACCTGGGGCGGTAGTCAACAGCAAATTTGAAAGCCCACAAAGGCTTTGGGACAAGAATTTTTTCGTACAATCCAAATATGATAAGCGTTTTAGCGAAGTATATAATTTTTCATTGAAGGGGAAATATGCGTATGACTATACGCATTATTTTGATCCAACTTTACCTAATGCAGAAGGGAATGGATTTCTAAATAATTATTATCGTTCGCAAGAGGCATTCTTATCTTTGGCAAATGAGTTTTCCCTAAGTAAATATTGGAAATCGCAGCTTTCTGTTGACTATAAATACAACTACTTGAATGCAAATCTGACCAACTTTGCATATCCAACCAGAAATACCATCTTGGCTGTGATTGCTATGCAATACGAACGAGAAAGATTTTCCATACAAGGTAACTTGTTGGGAAGTCTTGTTTATAACAAAGTAGAATTTGGACAAAAGGCAAAAGACAGGAGCGAATATACTCCCACCATAAATTTTTCCTTGCAACCATTGGACAAAGCCAATTTTCGAGTCAGAGGTTTTTACAAAAATATTTTCCGGATGCCGACATTCAACGATCTATACTATACAAGTATCGGTTCCGTTAGTTTGAATCCCGAATTTGCCAAACAATACGATATTGGATTCACTTATTGGAAAGTATTGGATAGTAAAGGTTCTTTCTTTTCCGTACAGGTCGATGGTTTTCACAATGATATCAAAGACAAAATTGTAGCAATCCCAGCACAGAATCTTTTCAGATGGAAAATGGTAAATCTTGGAAAAGTGAAAAGTAACGGAATTGCCGCGTCTATAAAAAACGAATGGCGCTGGAACGATAATTTCAAGACCAATATCTCTCTCCAATATACCTACGAAAACAGTAAAAACAAAACCGAAGGAAATGCTTACGGATTCCCTGTTCCCTATACTCCATTGCATAGCGGATCGTTGGTTTTGAATATAGATTTATATTATTGGAATTTGAATTATAGTTATCTCTACACGGGAACACGTTACAATGCGACAGACATTAACGTGTCTTATAGTAAGATGCAACCTTGGTACACACATGATCTCGGTCTGACTAAGGATTTTCATATAGGAAAACAAAATTTCAAAGCATCAGCACAAGTCAACAACATTTTTGACCAACAATATGATGTGATCTACAATTTTCCAATGCCTGGAAGAAATTACAGATTTGGAATCAAATATAATTTTAAATGATGAGAAAAATAATTCTAAGAATAACCGTTCTACTAGTCTGTGTTTCTTTATTGCATAGTTGTAGAAAAGATGATAAAGTGGAACAGCCAACTGTTACTCAAGGTGTGCCCGAGCTAGATGACAATTATGCTAGGCTATATGTGCTCAA
>JAATFC010000316.1 GCA_015655435.1 Chitinophagales bacterium
GTCTTTGCGTGGCTCAGTTGTCTGCAAATAGTTGAGTTGGAGTAATGTCTCAAAATCTTTTACGGAAGAAGAACCTGAAACGTTGTTGGTAAGTGAGCTCAAAGATGGAGTCACTCCGACGGTCTTGCCTGCAAGGAAATCGCTGAGTTCGGTTGGTTTGAATTTACCATAACCCATGGCTTCGATGACGTCGCCCATGAAGTCAGAACTGGCTTTGTTGCTTGCGTTATATCTTAAAGAACCACCTTTTTTCACACCACTGAAAAGAATTTCGTCGCTTTTGAACGTGGTAGGTTTGATGGTGACTTTTGTTCCGTTGCTCAAAAGGAATGTAGTCGTTCCGAGTTCTTTGTCTTTTGTTTCTCCGATTATTTTACCTGCTACTGGTTCTTTGTCCAATAGAGAGTTGAAAGAGTTTTGTTTGGCATCGGCAACGACTTTTTGGCTGAAAGCCTTTTGTAAGTCAGCCTTGAACTGTGGTACGGTTGGTGTCGGTTTTCCCGTAGGAGCCGTAATGAACGCAAAATAATTGCTGCTTACGCCAAGTTGCGTTTTGGCTTCCTGGTTGATTTCTTCCAGCTTGATGCCCGGAACGAGGGATTTGTAATAATTGTACTCATTTTCAATACCAGGAATAGGCTCTTTGGATAGGAAATTTTGAATATATTCTTCAATGATATTCCTCGATTCGGTTGTGTTTCTTTCGTTGTAGCTTTTCTCGACGTTATTCAAAGCTGCTTTTTTGGCAATTTCCAGTTCTTCCGCTGTAAATCCATATTGGCTCGCTTTCAGCAATTCGGCAATGGATGTATTGACGGCAGTATTCAGGTCGTCTCCCACTCCGGCAGCCAGATTGAGGCTCTCATTGTTGCGTCCAAAACTTCCTATGCCAGCGTAAGAATAGAGAAATGGAGGATTGCCTGATTGTGCAAGGATTTCGTAGCGATGATTCAGCATCTGAAACATTAGATTCTTTACAATGTCATCTCGGTAATCTCCGATTGTTTTTTCTATTTTTTTGGGTTTTGAGGAAAAAATAAGGTTAAATGCTGTATTGGTGGCTTCCTTGTCCGTTATGACCATCGCCTCTTTTTTGGAATATGGCGGTACGTTGTAGACCGTTCTGGCTTTTTCATTGACAGGATTCTTTAAACCGTTGAAGTGTTTTTCAATCAACGCCTTTGCTTCAGCAACCGTTATGTCACCAACGACAGCAACAGCCATCAGGTCGGGACGGTACCAGTCATGGAAAAACGAACGGATATATTGTGGGTTAAAAGTCTTGAGCAAACTGTCCTTTCCGATAGGTAATCTTTGGGCATATCTTGAATTGGCAAACAGGGATGGAAGGTATTTTTTTCTCATACGGTCGTCAGCACCTTTCCCGAGGCGGCTTTCTTCCAATATGACGTTACGTTCATCATTGATGTCTTGTGTTGTCAACAGCGCACCTTGCGCCCAGTCTGACAATACTTGGAAACCCTTGTCCACGTTGTCTTTCTTGTCGGTTGGTATTGGAAGTATATATACCGTTTCGTCAAAACTGGTGTAGGCATTTAAGTCCGCGCCGAACTGCACGCCGATTGTTTGCAGGTAATCGACCAACTCGTTTTTAGGGAAATGTTTTGTTCCGTTGAAGTTCATGTGTTCCATGAAGTGCGCCAGCCCTTGCTGCTGATCGGTTTCCAATACGGAACCAGCATTGACGACCAGTCGAAGCTCGATTTTGTTTTCTGGTTTTTTGTTGGAGCGGATATAATAAGTCAGTCCGTTGGCAAGTTTCCCGATGGTCACATTGGGAGCGTTGGGGATTTTTTCGGACAGATTCTGTGCATTAATTTCCGTTGCCGTGAGCACGAAAAGCCCGCAGCATAATAGTTTCCATAATTTTTTTTGCATGTAATTTTAATTAAAAATGTTCTCAATAGGGCAATGTAAATGTAGGCAATGAACAATGAATCGCACAAAAAAATCTACCCTATTAAAACAAATATCTCAAGGTAAAAGCAAAACAGGTTTTTTAGTAATTTTGCCGCATGATTAAGTACAACAAAGCTTTTGTGGAAAAACTGGAGCGTATATTGGTCGAGTCGGACTACTTCGTGCGTTATGAAAGAGGCAACTTTCAAAGTGGCTGGTGTTTATTGGAACAAAAACGCATAGTGGTATTGAACAAGTTCCTCAACGATGAAGGTCGCGTCAATACACTACTGGAACTAATCCCTCAGTTGAATATAGATTTTGACAAATTGACGCTGGATGCACAGAAACTCTACACCTATGTATTGGAACAAGTAAAGACCGTGGAAAAAACCGTAGACCATGAAACGAATCCGGAAGAAGCAGAACAGAAGCTGCCGCTATATTAATTCTGTGCCGTATTGGACGTAGTGTATCGTCCGCTGCCAATATAACGCTTGCCCCAATAGTTGTCGTTGAGGTCGCTAATCATGACACCGCGCGAAGTGGATGCGTGGACAAATTTGTTGTTGGTAATATATACGCCGACGTGCGTAATGTTTCGCTTGCTAGAGCCGAAAAATACCAA
>JAATFC010000344.1 GCA_015655435.1 Chitinophagales bacterium
GTCAGAGACAACAAAGGCAATCCTCTTGCCTATGCATCCGTCTTTCTGCGGAACGGAAAAGGAACGACAGCGGACGCCAATGGAAAATACAGTTTGAACCTCAAAGGCGGCAACTATACAGTCGCTTGCCAATTTATCGGCTATCAGGAATCCTCCCACAATATCACCGTTTCCGACAAGGAACAGGAATCGGATTTCGTATTGAATCCTGTAGAGTCACATCTGGAAGATGTCGTTATCAAAGCCAACAAAAAAGACCCATCCAATAAGATTATCGAAAACGCTATCCGGATGAAACCGAAATACAGGTCTCCGCTGGATTCATTCACCTGCGACGTGTACATCAAAATGCAAATGCAAAGTCGCGCAATGCCCAAAAAAGTTTTTTTCAAAAAGATAGAAGAAGATGACAAAAAAGAAATGGGTGTCGACTCTATGGGAAAAGGCATGGTCTATCTCTCCGAATCCCTTACCCAATATGCATTTAAAAAACCTAATCATGTAAAACTCAATGTTATTTCAGGTCGCGAAAGTGGCAGCAACGGTTACGGTTTCAACTTTCCGGAGTTTATCCAATTCTACAACGACAACCTACAAGTGCTTTCCATAGCCAATAGTCGCGGTTACGTTTCGCCTATTGCGGATGGCGCGTTTCACTACTATAATTTCAGCTACATTGGATTTTTCAATGAAAATGGGAAAAAAGTCCACCGCATCCGATTAAGACCGAAACGTAAATACGAACCGTTGTTTGACGGAGAAATAAGTATAACGGACGGCGACTGGCGGATTTATAGTATAGACGTTATCGTTACGAAAGAAGCGCAGTTACAACTATTGGACACGATACATATACAACAACAGTCCGCACCTATTACGGATGAAATATGGCAAGCCAACAAACTCGTGATGCACTTCTCGTTTAATATTTTTGGTTTCAATATGTTCGGAAATACCGTAAATGTGTACAACAACTATAATCCAAAGCCAATCTTTCCTCCTAAATATTTCAACAATATAGTTGCCCAATACCAAAAAAACATAAACAAAAAAGACAGTGCATATTGGGATACTTTGCGTCCGGTACCGCTCACGCTGGAGGAGCAGATAGACTATAAGAAAAAGGACAGCATCTATCAAGTGCAGCAAACGTTGAAAAACAACAAGGCGCATCAGGACAGCATACTCGGCGTACGCGAGCGATTTACTATTGGAAAATTAATATGGAATGGTTACAGTAGAGGCTACAGGAACGACTCGGGAGCGACTCGAAATTATTTGTCGATTTCACCATTAATACCCAGGCTGCAATACAATACGGTAGAAGGCGTTTCCCTGAACAGCTTCGCTATGTGGACACATACTTTTAAAAAGAATAATCTGTATGTCATGCCACATCTGCGTTACGGATTTTCCAACGGACATTTCAATCCGGAAATGCGTATCAGTTGGCAAAAAAGAATGGACAGCACAATGGCATCAAAAGCTTATAGATATTGGTCATTGAGTGGCGGAAAACGATTGAGTCAATACAATAGCGACAATCCAATATCACCGCTCGTCAACGAAATACACACTTTGTTTTGGGGACAGAATTATATGAAACTATACGAAAACGACTATATAAACCTAGTATTCAACAAAGGATATGAAAACGGATTTTCATGGAACGCTTTTGCACTATACGAAAACAGAAATTACGTAGCCAACAGCGCATTCGTAACCGCTAGAAAACATCCAGAGTTTACGCCAAATTTTCCTACGGAATTAATATCCGCTCCATTCCCTACGAACAAAGCCGTTATCATCGGAGTTGGATTGCGTTATCAGCCAGGACAACGCTATATTCAATATCCCAACTATAAATCTTCTATCGGTTCAAAAGCCCCAATATTCAGTCTGTCTTACCAGAAAGGATTGGACAACATTTTCAAAAGTGAATCCAATTTCGACAAGTGGAGTGCAGGCGTTCAGAACGTCAATGATTTCAAACTTAGAGGTGTGTTCAAATACAAATTTGATATTGGAGGTTTTTTAAACAAGAAGAGTGTAGCCATACAGGACTATGTGCATTTCAATGGCAACCAGACATTATTTGCATCGCCTTACCTTAATGGTTTTCAGTTGGCGCCCTATTACGCCAATAGTACTATTGCATCCTTCTACGCGAATGGACATATCGAGCATCATTTCAACGGAATGCTGACCAATAAAATCCCATTGTTTCGACAGCTCAATTGGAATCTAGTCGCCGGCGCAAATGCGTTCTATGTCAATACCGATAACAATTATGTGGAAGTCTTTATGGGATTGGAAAATATTTTTAAAGTCGCGCGTATTGACTTTATCCAGTCATTCTTGAATGGAAGCGAACATCAGTTTGGTGTAAGATTGGGATTTGGTGGGATTTTTGCAAACAAAAGTATTGGAATAGAATAACGTTCTTACATGTTAATAAAACAACCAAAATAACACCTATGTCTGTATTTGGAATATTACTATTAATTATCTGCTGTAGTCCGGCAGTATTGCTTTCCATTGACTTGTTTTATTACATAGTCACAAAAAAAAGGCTTTTGTCAAAATTAGTATTGGACATACTGGACTTCTTGACAATGCTCTTATTGCCACTGTTATACCTAATCATGCTAGACGAGAAGCGAAATGATTGTTGTAGTGAAAGTGCCACATTTTCGCCCGACCACAAGTTGACTATGTACATCTGGATTATGATATGTATTGCGAACTATTTTTATGCAAAATATAAAAAGAAACTATCCAGTCCTATTATAGAAGTAGCCAGCAACACTTTACTATTGGGAGGTTTTCTACTAAACATATTCATTGCATTACAAATTGAAGAGCCTCTATACAATGCGATTGGTTGTCTTCCTATTGGCATTCTGTTTACATACCAACTCATCTCCAACTATCAAAAATACATTGAAACATACAATGAGAAAAGTATCGAAAATGTAGGTATTTTGGAAAGATGGTCTCGTAAGATATTAACAAGTTCTCCGTTTGTCCAATATCCTATTTTATTAATATTATCAAGTCCTATATTGATTATCCTAACTTGCATTTTATTGCTATTCGGGCAAAAACCAGACTCCATCGTCCGCGCATTTACGGACACTTACCATCATGGTTTTTCCCAATTGGACTATCAATGTGCTAATGTAGAATGTGGCGGACATTATCTTTGCTCTGTTGCTGCTAACGGTGACAAAAAAATTGTAAAGCCCATTCGTTACGGTGAACGTCACGGAAACAAAATTATCTGCAACCGACAACTATTGATTGCGAATGCTTTTGAGGAAATCATAGAAACTAAACTTCCTAGATTACATCGCATAGTCAGACGCAACTATAACAAAGTCGGCAACCTCATACATCGATACTACTATATATTCAACAACAAAAAATTGGCGGACTTCATTTATTTCTTAATGAAACCATTGGAGTGGCTGTTTCTATTGGTCATTTATACTGTTGACACAAATCCTGAAAACAGAATTGCACGCCAATATATATCCTCAAATGATAAACAAATCCTACAAAAAAAGCTACTCGATTGAGTAGCTTTTTTTTGTAAATAACTATATAGTCTTTTTTTTATTCTGAAATCTCCAACAGCCAACCTTTCTTTGGTTCGACTGGGATAGACTCATGGATACCAAATGTTTTTCCGGGTTGGAAATCCGTCATTTCATGTGCTGTTATTTTCGCCTTTGCAGGATTGATTCCTAGTTTTGCCCAATCAATATCCAGATGAACATTCGTATTGGAAGAATCCCAACTAGCTAAAGCCACCAATACTTTTTTGTCTTTTTGGTAAATAGTAACCGGAACGTTTGGATTGTCCGTTTTCACCGGATTGTCTTTTACCCAGTAACCGACCATCTTAGAACCTTGCATACCGAAACTATCCCACACTTTCCATATTGGACGTGGGTCACGCGAATCATCCCACAACAAACGGCTCGTCATACCATACAGCAAGCCCCGCCATTGGTTACCGCCACTTTGCAACATCTCTCCCATCAACCCAAAAGGAATACCCGAAACCTCCGTCAGAAAGAAATCCGGCGTATTGTTTTCATAGTCGAAATACTCACCAAACCAAAGCCTGTTAAGGTATGGAAACAATTCCAGATAAAGGTTTGCACTATTGTTGAATCCGTCTCTATTATTATTTTGGTTTGCAGAATGAAGGTCAATAAGTCCGGGATGATTATCGTTTGTCAATACACGTTTGACGCGTTTCATAATCGTACGGTCAAACGCTACGTCATCCAGATAAATACCGTCAATACCTACATTTTTAGTGAGCCAGCTCATGCCTTCCACATAATAGTTATGCCAACGGCTCATACCACTATTGATAATCGCCGCATCATTTGCTTCGGGAGTGTACCATGCTGCAATATAGCCAGAGTCGAGATGCTCCTGTAACCAAGAATACCCGCCGCTCTTTCCATTGGAAAAAACTTCATGCCCCAAACTAAACAAAGCAGGTAACTCATAAGCCCTATTGGACAATTCACGTACGGTATTGTATATTTTGACTTTCATACCTTCCGCATGTGCGCTGTCGATATAAGCCTTCATTTTATCTGTCGTAACAAAAGGATAATTGATATACGGGTTTATCGGCGTACCTTGATGTATATTGATAACTGTCGCACCTAAAGCCTTTGCGGTATCAACATTTAAATATTTGTGTACAAATCTTGAAGACCATTGAAAATCTGTATTTATAGTATGGAAGGGCGTAATCATCAATCTGAAATTATAGTATAGTGTGTCGTCTTTTTTCATAGTACGAGCACCACTATAGTTGTTGACCAATACCGCATTACCTTTTTTGTAAATATCAATACCACCCTTTGTCCCATTACCCCACGACTGCGGGAGTATCAATGGTTTCTGCAAATAAAAATTGGTATTGAGCGGACGGGAATAATGCTGATCACGAAGCGAAAACTGCAAACCTGCATTGACAGTTCCGAGCCAAGCTCCATCCTGGTTTTTCTGGGCGACATTCCATTTCCATTTCACGGTGTCTTGACGAAATCCACCCTTGTAACCCAATCCCATCA
>JAATFC010000165.1 GCA_015655435.1 Chitinophagales bacterium
ATTCGGATACTGCATTACTGACATTAAGTTCTAGCCAAAACTTAGATATAGAAGTAATGCCATACTATACGATATCCAACGCTAGTTTTAAGTTGAATGCCGATTCGACAGTAAATGCAACATGTTCGGTTTCCAAAATTATTACAGATGTCAATGCTAAAGACATACAATATGTTGCACTGTATGTAAATAGGACATCTTTTGTCGATGACGATAATAATGTTGCGAGAAATTCCATTAACGGCAGTGATATTACAAATCTGTCCAACATTAGTTTTACTACAAAAATTCCTACTAATATTGCAAATGCAAATATTGGCGTATCCTCTCAGAATTATTTCTTTGCTCGCATAGGTTTGAAGATTGCAGGAGTTGATGATATGTTGTTTTCGGATATTGAAAAGATTAGTTTTTAATTCTTAAAAAAATGAAAGGTTGACCACGGATGTGCTTTGAATTTATATCAACTTATCTGTAGTCAAGCTATTATATTGAACTTTTTGATATTTCGAGAATCCAAACGTGAAAATATGATCATAAGAAAGAGGCTTTTCATATAATATATTGTAATGCAGAATGGAAATAGTTCAATTTATTTAGATAATTTAATTGCATCTTGTTCATTATAGTTATATGATTTATCCAAAAGTTTTAATTGTACTAATCATTAGTAGCGTCACAGTCTCTGCATTTGCACAGAAGAAAAAATCCTTTGCGAGGAAAGATGACATGCCAATAGTTGACAATGTTAAGTCTATTGATGTGTCTGGTACGAATGATTTTTATGTCAGCAATCGATTGCCGTTGCAACCACTTCATTTTATCAAATTACCAGTCGGGTCTATTCAGCCAAAAGGTTGGCTGGGTAAGTATCTTCAGTTACAGCGCGATGGATTGACCGGACATTTGGGTGAGATCAGTGCATGGCTCGACAAAAAGAATAATGCCTGGTTGAGTGCGGACGGAAACGGTGATTTCGGGTGGGAAGAAGTTCCATATTGGTTGAAAGGTTATGGTAATCTTGGCTACATATTGAAAGATGAGAAAATAATCAAAGAAACTAAAACCTGGTTAAATGCTGTATTGGAAGGTCAGCGTGAGAATGGATATTTCGGGCCACTCATATTGAAGGAAAACAAACCGGACCTGTGGGGTAATATGATTATGCTTTGGTGCATGCAGTCCTATTATGACTATAGTAAGGATGCGCGTGTATTGCCTTTTATGGAAAAATATTTCCGATGGGAATACAATCTTCCCGACAGTATGTTTTTGAAAGACTATTGGGAAAATAGCCGTGGTGGGGACAACCTATATAGTGTCTATTGGTTGTATAACAGGACTACAGGCAAGGAATGGTTGTTGGATTTAGCTAAAAAAATAGATAGGAATACGGCGGACTGGCGTCAGAAAGACAATCTACCTAACTGGCATAATGTCAATATTGCACAGTCTTTCCGCGAACCTGCAACTTATTATTTGCAAAGTGGGAACTCAAATGATATTGAGGCTACGTACAGCGATTTTAATATCATACGAAACATTTATGGCAATGTTCCGGGCGGCATGTTCGGCGCGGACGAGAATGCGCGAAAAGGTTACGACGACCCGCGACAGGGAGTTGAAACTTGCGGAATGGTCGAGCAGATGGCATCGGACGAAATATTGTTGGGGATTACGGGAGACCCTTTCTGGGCTGACAATGCCGAAGATGTTGCTTTCAATACGTACCCTGCGGCGGTAATGTCCGATTTCAAAGGATTACGCTATATTACAAGTCCCAATATGTCCATCAGCGACAGCAAAAATCACCAACCGGGTATTGATAACAATGGTCCTTTTTTGATGATGAATCCATTTAGCTCTCGTTGTTGCCAACACAATCATTCGCAAGGTTGGCCATATTTTGCAGAGCATGTTTTTATGGCTACGCCGGACAATGGATTGGCAATGGTTTTATATAGTGAGGCTGTAGTTAATGCTAAAGTTGGCAATGGACAGAACGTTCGTATAGAAAGCATGGGGCATTATCCTTTTGACGAAACGATGTCTTTGACTGTTTCCACAAAAGGAAATGTAGATTTTCCGTTGTATCTTAGAGTGCCAAAATGGTGCAGTAAAGCCAAAGTAAGAATCAACGGAAAAAATGTGGATGAAAGTTTTGAGTCGTCTTCATTCGTACGGATAGAAAGGACGTGGAAAAACAACGACCGAGTAGAATTGGTTATGCCCATGGATATTAAGGTTCGTCAATGGACGCAAAATAAAAACAGTATAAGTGTGGACCGTGGACCGTTGACTTATTCTTTGAAAATAAAGGAAAACTACGTGAAAGCTGACAGCAAGGCATCCGCTATCGGAGATTCTAAATGGCAGACAGATGCGGACGCGAGTAAATGGCCTTCTTACGAAATCTATCCGGCAAGTGATTGGAACTATGGGTTGCTCTCCCAATATTTGACGGACGTTTCTTCTTTACAGGTTGAAAAAAAGTCATGGCCAAAAGATAATTTTCCTTTTACGGTCAATAGTGTACCTATAACAATTAAGGCAAAAGGAAAACAGATTCCTAGTTGGAAGATTGACCAATATGGACTTACCGGAGTTTTGCCGCAAAGTCCCGTGAAGGAAGTTGACGCCGTACATAGTATTGAATTGATACCAATGGGTGCGGCACGGTTGAGGATTAGTGCATTTCCCATTGTTGATTAATAGAATAATAACTATAGTTTAAAAAGTAAAATATACATTAATGAAAATAAACTCCTTAGCGTGTTTGTCGGCGATATTGTTGTTTGCATGCAATAATCCGTCTAATGAAGAGAAAAAATCGTCTACAGGCGATAACCCAGTTGACTATAAATTGGCTGACAAAAAGAATTTTGATACTGCGATTGGTGGCAAAAAAGTAGGACTCTATATATTGAAAAATAAAGGTATCAAAGCGGCGGTTACTAACTATGGTGGTCGTTTGGTAAATCTTCTTATCGATGGAAAAGATGGAAAACCTGTAGACGTAATCGTCGGACCAGGAACGTTGAAACAGTTTCAAGATAGCAAGGAGCCTTATTTTGGTGCAACGATTGGTCGGTATGGCAATAGGATTGCAAAAGGAAAATTCAAGTTGGAAGGCAAAGAATATTCCATTCCAACCAATAACGGGCAAAATACGCTGCATGGTGGCATTAATGGATTCCAAAGTGTCGTATGGGACGCGCAACAGCCAAGTGACAGCGTTTTAGTGTTGAATTATTTATCTAAAGACGGAGAAGAGGGATTTCCTGGTAATCTGAATGTCCAGGTTACTTATACTTTAAAAAGCGATACTGCCATGGAGATTGATTACCGTGCGACTACGGACAAGCCAACGGTATGCAATCTAACCAATCATGGCTTTTACAATCTGAATGGATATGCGTCGGGTTCTATTTACGGTCATGTTTTACAAATAAACGCTAAGGAATACACGCCTGTCGACAGTACATTGATTCCTCTAGGGAAAAATGAAACGGTCAGCAGCACTCCATTTGATTTCACCAAGCCTCAGGCTATTGGGGCGAGGGTTGATGATAGTTCTAATATACAGTTAAAAAATGGGGCAGGCTATGACCATAATTTTGTATTGGACAAAAAGGAAAATGACTCATTGCGAGAAGCGGCTTTTGTAAAAGGGGATAAGTCTGGAATTTCGATGACGATATATACCGAAGAGCCGGGACTACAATTTTATAGTGGCAATTTTATGACGAGTCTTAACGCTGTTAAGGGCGGAGGTAAGGACGAGCATAGAACGGCTATTGCCTTAGAACCACAGCATTTTCCGGATAGTCCGAACCAACCCCAGTTTCCGACAACGGAATTAAAACCTGGACAAGTCTATAAGACCTCCAGCATATATAAATTTTCATTGAAATAAACATTTGCACTACCAAAATTATATTGATTAAAAAGCACAATTATGTCTTATTCGTTTAAATCGATCTTCTTATTATTTTTTGGCTTTTTTTGCGTGGGAACGAGTTTTTCCCAGACGCGGAAAGCTCCTTCCTATCCACTTATAACGCATACGCCTTATTTTAGCATTTGGTCTTCCTCGGATGCGCTGAATGCCTCTACGACTAAGCATTGGACAGGAGCGGAGCAGTCGCTGATTGGTGTTATACAAGTAGACGATCAGTATTTCCGTTTTCTTGGTTCGCCACAGGCGAAATATAAAAGTATTATTTACATGGGTCAAGAAGACCATGTGGTTCAATACACCAATACGCAGCCGTCTCCTGATTGGAATACGCTAGGTTTCAATGCCAATGGTTGGAAAAGTGGTGGCGAACCATTCAGCGACAATGCCTCAATAGGAAAGACTTTATGGACAAGCAAGGAAGTTTGGACGCGAAAAGTTTTTGACTATAACAATGAAGATTTGTCCAACCTGTATTTGGCTTTGCAGCATGATGATGACGCTGAGGTTTTCATAAATGGAACGATTGTGTCAAATGCTCCCGGTGCAGAAGGACGAGTCAATTATATTGAAATAAAGGACAAAGTGCTTCCGCTCTTAAAACCCGGAAAAAATGTATTGGCTGTTCATTGCACCAATACGGGCGGTATGGCATATCTTAAAACAGATATTGTCAGCAAAGAAAAAACTGCAGTTGATAATACCGTGCAACTAGCTGAACAAAAAGATGTAAAAATAGCTGCAACGCAGACTGTATATAGTTTTGCATGTGGTGGTATTAATCTGGATGTGAAATTTATATCACCGTTGCTAATGCAGGATTTGGATATAATGGCTCGTCCAATATCCTATGTCACTTATATCGTAAATGCCAATGATGGAAAATTGCATAAAGTACGTGTATATCTTGGTGCATCATCCAATATTGCCGTAAACGAGGATTGGCAAAAAGTGGCGGCAAGTGTTTCCAATAGTTCGTCAATGAATGTCTTGAAAGTAGGAACAGTAGACCAACCTGTATTGAAAAAGAAAGGTGATGACATCAGGATTGATTGGGGATATTTTTACGTGGCAGCCAATAAAGGAAATGACGTTCAACAATATTTGACAACTTCCGATATTGACGGTTTGCAGTCTTTCGTTCAGGGAAATGTACCGTCTGCTCAACAATCTCTGGAAGGAAAATCTCTGATGTTGAATACGGTAACGGATTTCAGTACAGTAGGAACGCAAGCAAAAGAGAAATTTGTAGAGTTGGGATATGATGAAGGACTTTCCGTTCAATATTTTCATCAGGATTTACGCCCTTGGTGGAACAAAGACGGTAAGAAAAATATAGTAGACGAGCTAGCTGTTGCAAGCAAAGACTATAAAAATGTTGTCGCTAAATGCAATGCTTTCGATGCATCCTTATACAAAACTTGTTTTGCTTCTGGTGGTGATAAATATGCCAAACTATGCGAACTGGCATACAGACAAAGCGTTTCCGCGCATGCTTTGGTAAAAAGTCCTTCAGGTGAAATTTTGTTTTTGTCTAAAGAAAACTTTAGCAATGGCTCTATCAATACTGTTGACATTACTTATCCATCCGCACCGCTGTATCTTGTGTACAATACAGACTTGTTAAAGGGGATGCTTAACGGCATTTTTTATTATAGTGAGAGTGGTAAATGGGCAAAACCTTTCCCATCACATGATCTGGGAACTTATCCATTGGCCAATGGACAAACTTATGGAGAAGATATGCCTGTAGAAGAGTCTGGCAACATGATTATATTGGCTGCTGCTCTTTCTAAAGTCGAAGGCAATACAAACTATATCAAAAAACATTGGAAGACCTTGTCTACTTGGGTGGATTTCCTTGTAAAAGAAGGCTTTGACCCGACAAACCAACTATGTACGGATGATTTCGCTGGGCATTTAGCGCGGAATACTAATCTGTCTTTGAAAGCTATAGTTGGTATTGACGGGTATGCAATGATGGCAAAAATGTTAGGAGAAAAAACTACAGCAGAAAAGTATCATAACATTGCTCAAGGAATGGCAAACAAATGGTTGACTATGGCAGACGAAGGCGACCATTCTGCATTGACATTTGACAAAGGAAATACATGGAGTCAAAAATACAATATGGTTTGGGACAAAGTATTGGGACTGAATTTGTTCCCAACTTCCTTCTACAATAAGGAAATCCAGTATTATCTTACCAAACAGAACAAATATGGTTTGCCATTGGACAGCCGCAAAACATATACGAAAAGCGACTGGATTATGTGGACTGCAGTTCTTGCCGACAATAAAAGTGATTTCGACAAATTAATCGACCCATTGTACGATTATGCAGTAGAAACCCCAACTCGTGTTCCATTAAGCGATTGGCATGAAACAATTGATGGGAAACAGATTGGCTTCCAGGCTAGGAGCGTGGTCGGTGGTTATTTCATGAAAGTATTGGAAGACAAAATTCAGAAGAAGAAATAAATAATTCCATTTTTCGGATCCAAACTAAAAGGTCTACAACTTGATCAAGTTGTAGACCTTTTAGTTTGGGGTAGTTTTATAGATGTTTTCGCAACAAAGTTTGGCTTATATTTGTCTATTTATTTTATAGACTTAAATATTTTAATATATGGAAAAGGCATTGGCTTGTCCGGTGACATTGATAACAGTACACGACAAACAACCAAGGATTGTAGCAGGATTTGTCGCGTTGTTGATGCTGATATTTCTTTTCACAAATTATATCTGGATAAATCTGTTCCTATTCGTTGATTTTTTCTTGCGAGCATTCGGTTTTGGCAAGTTTAGTTTATTGGGATTGATTTCCGGACAGATTGTCAAAAGATTTCACATAAAAGGAAAAGGTGTTGATATTGCACCTAAGCAATTTGCTGCGAAACTGGGATTTTTCATGACCTTATTTATTTCGCTGTCCTATTGGTTGTTGGGAGATATAATAACGACAGGTTTTGCTATAATCTTGTTGTTTTTTGCATTATTGGAATCCGTATTTGGAATTTGTGTCGGATGCAAAATCTACCAGTTTCTTTTACAAATAGGTTGGATTCACCCATAGTTGTTGTCCAATGCGTTTGATATATTGGATGTTTTATTCAAATAAATTATGCAAGCTTTTCTTCAAGCTAAATTGTTATAACTAAACGTTTTCCACCAAGATTGGCGGATAGGTCATTCAGCTTTTCAATATCCGCTAGCTGTATAGTCGACGTTTCGATTTCCAAATCTCCTTTAGCTGCTAAATCAAAAACTTCCGGTAAGATTTCGCTAAACAAAATAGCGACCTGCTCTTTTGTCCAGCTTCCCAATCCGGAACCCGAAAGAGAAATATCCGTTCCTCTCAAAATAGAAGATGCCAGATTGATAGTACTTCCTCCTATCGAACCCACGGAAACGAAACGAGTTTTGTGTGTAAAATTTCCATGACCGCTCAATGCAGATAGAATAATCTCGGCGCTGTGTCCCCATAGATAGTCTATTACGCAGTCAATAGGTGTACTGATGTGGAGACCTTTTAATTGTGATGCAATCTGCTCGTCTGACTGCGACAAAGAAATAAAATCGTCTGCCCCCAACCTTTTCAATTCATCAAAATAGTTTTCATTTCTACCTGTGGCGATAATCTTTCCGGCACCGTATAGTCGGGCGAGTTGGATGGCCATTTTTCCCGTGATTCCTGTCGCGCCATTAATCAGAACCGTATTGCCTTCTTGCATTTCTGCACGGAATCTTAATGCCATAGCCGAGCCCATAACTGCATTGGGAATTGCAGCGGCGGTTACGTTGTTCAATGTCTCAGGAACAGAAACGGTCATGTCTTTTCTGACCAATACTTTTTCTGCCGCCATGCCATCAATACCTACTGCGTACACGCACATACCGTTATCCAATATGCCGATGCCGTCGCTGCCAATAACTTTGAACTTCTCCGTGTTTTGTTGTTCGGAAGAGTAGTGTTTTCCTTTTGCTTTCAAGATGTCAAAGTTCTTGATGGCAATCGCCCTTGCTGACATTAAGACTTCGTCTGCGTTTTGAGGTTTCGGTATTGGAAGTTCACTTAATTCCAATTTTCCTTTTATAATGTTGTAAACTGCTGCTTTCATTTGATGATTTGTTTTGGCAAAATTGAAAGTATTCTACTTCGTTGCCAATAACATTTGTTATCAAATAAAATTTTTGTGCTATTATTTTTTCGCGTTCGTGATTGTTCTTTTGATTCTGCTGAGATGGACGGGCGTTATACCTAAATAAGATGCAATATAGTGCTGCGGGATTCGCAGGATGATGTCGGGTCTATCCTCCAATAGTTTTTGATAGCGTTGCTGCGGAGTGTCACGGATAAGTGAAAAAAAATGATGCATGTAGTTAAATGTTCTTTCAAAAAGAGAATCCATGATTTTGTTTCTCATATCTTTTTCTTCCAATAGTTGTTGGAATAAGTGGTGCATTTCTCGTTTGTTTATAAACCAAATCGTAGATGCCTCTAACGTTTCCAAAGTAATAGGACTTGGAATATTTTTTTTCATACTTTCTATAGAGGCCACCATTTGGTTCTCAAAGAAGAACTGAAAAGTTATATCGCTGCCGTCTTTGTTATACCAAGCACGGATACATCCTTTTTCGATAAGAAATAATTTAGACGGAATTTCTCCTTCCTGAAGCAATATTTGTTTGGGTACTAGTTCCATCTTCTTAAAAAGATCGGAATATCGTTCAAATATAATATTGGATAAAGGTGTAGACATGAAAGTAAAAATAACCAGAAAAATTGTATAGAGTGTAACCGCAATGTATTTTCATGCAATGGTTAACTGTTTCCATGCTTATTTTTCAAATAGTTATTTTATATTGCAGAATCCTTTTTGCTATAGTGTAATACTTGCAATATGAACGATGCATCCAATGTCAAGCGCTGATGAGTCTAGCTTAATCTTTACTGAATGAAACAAAATTACATGATGAATATTTTAATGAAAAAACAGCATAAAATAAGCTCTTTATTGGTTGTTTTGATGGCAGTTTTTATGAGTATTGGATGCTATGCGCAAAAGAGCTATAAACTCCAGTCTCTTGATAAAACAATCGAAGTAAATGTTGTTGTTGGAAACCAAATTACCTATTCCGTTTCAGTAGATAATAGGCTGATTGTTGCTCCTTCAAAAATTGCTCTTATAACAGAGTTAAATGACGGAAGTTCTTGGAAAGTCAAGAAAATAAAAGAAGAAACACTAGGGCAAACCTTACATCCTGTTGTGCCGCAAAAGTCGTCTATCATTGTTGATAGTTGCCGTCAGATGACTATTGGTTTCAATAATGGGTTAACGTTAATCTGGCGCGTCTACAACAACGGCGTGGCATGGCATTGGGGCGGTAATGCACCGAGTGGAATTAAGGTGACGGATGAAACGGCGCAATTCAATTTTGATAAAAGTGGGCGTACTTGGTATCCGGAGGAGTCTGAGTTTTATTCCCACAACGAAAGGCGATATCATCTGTACGGGTTGGACACAGTCGGAAACGGAAAACTGGCAAGTTTGCCGGCTTTGTTTGAGTCAAATGGCGTCAAGGTTTTGCTGACGGAAAGTTCGTTGTTCCACTATCCGGGGATGTGGGTTAGAAGCGGAACAAAAGGCAATATGAATGCCGTATTTCCACACTATCCCAAACAGACAAAAATAGAAGGAGACAGGGATGAAAAGGTAGTTTCCAGGGAAGACTATTTGTCCAAAGACAACGACCTGTCCAACTTTCCATGGCGGATACTCATGCTTGCCCGCCATGACAAGGAACTGTTGGATAATCAACTAGTGTATCAACTGGCAAAACCAAGTGAAGGTGACTATTCATGGGTTAAGCCGGGCAAGGTACAGTGGGACTGGTGGCATTACAACAACGTGTACAATGTCCCTTTCCGCGCGGGGGTGAACAACGACACATACAAATACTACATCGACTTTGCATCGAAAAACCATATCGAGTACGTAATGCTCGACGAGGGCTGGAGCGACACGAGGGACTTGTTGAAACAGGCAGAGGGCATTGATATTGAAGAACTCGTCCAGTATGGAAAAGCGAAAAATGTTGGAGTTCTGCTTTGGATGTCCTGGCTTACGCTTGACCAGCAGATGCAAAAGGCATTGGACCAGTTTCAGCAATGGGGAATAAAGGGAATCAAGATTGATTTCATGCAGCGGGACGACCAGCCCATGGTTGAGTACTATGAAAAAATTGCAATAGAGGCGGCAAGACGGCATTTGCTAGTAGACTTCCATGGAGCGTACAAACCAACAGGCTGGCTGCGGACCTTTCCCAACGTGATGACTTCCGAAGGCGTATACGGAAACGAACAGAGCAAGTTTTCTCCGACTATAACACCAGGACATACGGCCACGATTCCCTATATCCGAATGGCTGCAGGCCCGATGGACTTTACGCCTGGCGGCATGAACAATGTGTTGAAGGGGCAGTTTGCTGCCGAACCGTCCGAGCCAATGACACCCGGAACCCGATGCAACCAGATGGCGATGTATGTCATATTTGAAAGCCCCCTCCAGATGCTGTGCGACATCCCGACACACTATATCGAAAACCCTGAGTGTATGGAGTTCCTGAGTGCCGTTCCATCCGTATGGAGACAGACAGTTCCTTTGGATGGGGAAGTTGGATACTATACGGTAATGGCCCGTGAGGCATTGAACGGGGACTGGTATATTGGAGCGATGACGGACTGGGACAAACGCTCATTGACTATCAAGCTAGATTTTTTGCCCATAGGTAAATATAAAATGTTGGTATGGAAGGACGGTGTCAACGCGGACCGAAACGCCAAGGATTTTCAGATGGAAACGTTGGTTGTTGACGCGTCCACTTCTGTTCCACTTCATCTTTCCATCGGTGGTGGCTATGTGGCTCGCCTGATAAAAATGTAATATAGTTTGAGAATGGGTTAAGCCACCTCTTAACCCATTCTTACATTCAAGAATGCAGAACGAAATTTTCTAATGAATTTTATTCTTGATTGACCCATTCTTGACAATGGCTGATTTCTGCATACTTAGGAAATATTTTTTCCATTAGAAATTGATGTACAGAATCGTCGCGGTCTTGACACACATCAGAAAGTATAGTCAGTTGGAAATCTTTGTCTGCTGCTTCAATGGTAGTTGACAATACAGCCCCACTTGTTGCTACGCCACACAATACCAGATGCTTGATATTCTTAGCTCTTAGTACGATATCGAGGTCACTGCCCGCAAAAGCACTGAATCTTCTTTTGACAACTATAATATCGTTTTCTTCAGGTGCAATGCTGGGATATATCTTCATCCACTGCTCCATGGAAATGTTGCTTTTTAGTAAGGGAGAGTTTCCAAAAGATTTGTTGTTAGAATCAATCTCGTCAAAATTTTTACGAAAACCAACTACTACATAGATAATTGGAATATTGTTACGAAGTGCATGTTCGATTGCTGTTTTGGTATTGTTGATAAGCCGTTCTGTATCAGACAAACTTTGCAATATCATTTCTTGCATGTCCATTACTAGCAATGCGGTATTGACATCTGAATTTTTCATATTGATTGAATTTTATTTTATTAAAGAAGTTTTGTTTTCCAGTTTTATTGGAGCATGTAAGAATTTTGCAAAACATAAGGTAATGACTATACATACTATACCTTGCCCTAACTGGCAGTTTTCTGCACCAATTATTTTAGCCAGCCATCCGATAAACAAACTTCCCAACGGTAAAGTTCCTAGTGTGGACATTGCAAAAAAACCGACAACCCTTCCTCTCATCTGTGGCGAAGATGTAGTCTGTATAAGCGTATTGCAGGTTGGCATAATGGACATTGTTCCAAATCCACAGATAAAACACATCACAATATATAGTGGTAAGAAATGAATAAATGACATCAGTATAAGTCCTATGCCCAAGACAATCATATTGGTAAAAAGGATGGATTTCAGACGCTGTATATTTTTCTGTGATGCAATGTATAGTGTGCTGACAAGCGCACCCAAACCGGTCGAGGCGTTGATATATCCGTATATGGCAGCGTCTCCATGAAATATATCTTTGGCGAAATAAGGCTGCAACGTATTGTAAGTAACTACCAGCAAACTCAATAGTGCCGATAGATACAGCGTTTTTCCAATGTCTTTGTGCTCTACGGTATATTGGATGCCCTCCTTAAAATCTGTCCATGGATTTTGTTTATGTGTTGGAGGTTGATATGGTGGGAAATCCATCTTGTAAATACAAAATATTACCGCCAAAAAGCTAATGGCATTTAATGCAAAACAAACAGTCGCTCCGTATTTTGCCAATATGATCCCGGCCAATGCAGGACCGGCGAGCCTTGTGAAATTGTTGAGTGACGAATTCATGGCGATTGCACTAGGCAGATCGTCATTGTTTTGAATAATATCGTTAACCATTGCTTGCCTGACAGGCACGTCGTAAGCATTGGCTACGCCGAGCAGCGCACTGAGTGCAAAGATGAGCCATATATAGTGGAGACCGGAAAAATAAGTGATTGTCAACAATATTGCCTGCACCAACGATGCGGTCTGTGTCAGCATCAAAACCTTGAATCTGTTGTGTCTATCTGCTGCTATGCCTCCGGCAGGTGATAAAATGAAAGAAGGGAATTGCTCTGCAAACGTGGCTAATCCGACCATCAATATAGAATGTGTCATCGTATAGACGACCCAGATGACGGCAGTCCTCTGCATCCATGTGCCAATCCTCGAAACCAACTGCCCAAAGAAAAATAGCCGATAGTTGTTCGATGCAAAGGCTCTGAATGTATTGGCGTATGTCATATTTATTGGACTATATTTTATATTTGGTCTAAAATTAGGTAAAAAAATTATCCTTTTACAAAAAGATCACATATGCTCGGAATCAAGGAATGTGCTACGTCTTGATTGTCAGTCAGGATGCTTTCTCTGTTGATGCCACGAAGTGAACAGAGGAACAATAGGATGTTCTTTTCGATTGACGAACTGTTCATTGGAGCAATAGATTTGTTTTCGATAGCTTCAATCCATATTTGTTGCAAAAGTGTTTTTTCTTTTTCGAGATAATTGAAATGGACTTCTCTTTTAAATTGTCTGTAGCGTTCAAATTCGTTGGCGTTCATGCCTGCTTCCATTGCCGTGTATAAGGATTTTCGCTTTTTAATCATTTCAAACTTTGTCATTCCAAACGACTCCAGTTTATCTCTGAAACTATTGGCTTTGCTTAGTTTTTTTATGGTTTCGAGGACGATGTCGTTGATTTCCATATCCAGTACTGCTGCGAAAATCTCATCCTTGCTTTTGAAATAATAATAAAGCGAACTTTTACCTTTTCCAATCGATTTTGCTACGTCCTCCATTGTGATATTTCCCAATCCTTTTTCTTGGAAAAGTTTCTGTGCCGCCAATAATATTTCTTTACGCATTGGATCTGAGTATGTGTGTGCAAAGTTACTTTTTTTCGACTAAAAAATAGAATTGGTCTAAAATTTAATTAAAACTATTTGTTAATATTCCATTGGACTGACAAATATTGACAAATTGTATATCCTAGATTCGACAGGAAACCTATTTTTAAATCCTGAAAACGAATAAATGAAGAATTGCAGCAATGTATCTATGGTCAAGGCTTTTGGACAAATGCCGAGCAAAGAACGAAAGTCTTATTTCGAAACCTTGGAAAACTATAAAGACAATCAGTTTCAAAATCAACATCCAACGCCGTCTTTAACGGAAGGGGAAAGTATGGGCGGTGTAATGATGGAATTTTTAAAAAAACATGAAAACAAAA
>JAATFC010000149.1 GCA_015655435.1 Chitinophagales bacterium
AAAACAGATGCCGGATTTGAATACGTAAGTTAAAACTTCACAACTGTTGAAAGGCTTCGCCCCGTTGAGTTTTCACGTGATTGGGGCTTGCCTATATTGACCAATCAAACAACGGAAAAACTTCCGACTTTTTCCATTGCGATTGCCAACGAAAAAGGCGACCAGCTCCAGTATAATTTTGGAAGTTATATTCGCGGCGATGGTTACAAAGGTTTGCAAAACAAAATACAACACATCCAAAAGACTAATTCCGGTTGGGATTTTAACGAGTTGATAAGCCTGACTAATATGACTTTGCCCGGCGGTTCGGGTTATTATTTTCGTCCGACAATAAATATTGGTAAGGTTTTCAAAGGTTTTCACAATCTGGGAATCGGGGCGGGATATTTGATGGAACACAACCAGATAAAATACGCAGCCAACGATAGCATGGACTATAATAGTTTCGCATTTGAAACGATAACGGCGTATATACGTTCCGACCAAGCCAAAGCGAACAATTGGCAATTGTCCTACTATACGCGAAAAGACCAACTACCCAACAACAATGTATTGAAAGAAACAACTAGAAGTAACAATATCAATTTTTCCGGACAGATCTTTTCGAACGCTCTACGCAAATTCAAATACAACGTTACTTATCGCCAACTTAGAGTATTGGACAGTAACAGAGTGACTAGTTTACCTGAAAAAACATTGCTAGGACGATTGGAATACATGTTCTCCGAATGGAATGGATTTTTAAGCGGAAATGCTTTGTACGAAATAGGAGCGGGGCAGCAGCAGAAACTAGAGTTTACATACCTGCAAGTTCCCGCGGGGCAAGGGCAATACACTTGGATAGACTATAATGGTGACGGTATCGCACAGCTCAACGAATTTGAAATTGCCGCATTTAAAGACCAGGCAAACTATATCCGAATTTATACACCGACTGGTGAATATGTGAAAGCGGACTATACACAATTAAACTATAGTTTCACAATCAATCCCGCGTCTATATTGGACGTGAATACTAAGGGTTTCAAAAACTTCGTTCGAAGATTTAATCTGCAATCGTCTTTGCAGACTAACAAAAAAGTAGTTTCCAATGGCTCGCCACAGTTCAATCCTTTTCAGGGTTCGATTACGGACAGTTCTGTTTTGAATCTCAACTATATTTGGAGCAATACGCTTTCCTTCAATAGGAGCAGTTCGGTATGGGGAATGGACATTACCAATCTGAGAAATTTTGACAAATCGTTGTTGAACTATGGTTCGGAAAGTCACCAGTCCGTACAGTGGACACTCAAACAGCGATTCAATATCAACCGAACCTACACTATCGGTTTGCGTCAGGAATTCAATACAGACAAGCTGGACAATCCATCCTACATCAATAGGAATTATGCTTTGCAAAAAATATTATTGGAACCTACATTGACTTATACCGCTGGAAGCAAATTCCGCGTGCAAACCCAATACCAATACTACATCAATAAAAACAAAGAAATCTACGGTGGTGAAAACGCCAAAAGCAATGCATTCAGTATCGAAAGCAAATACAATTCCTTCCAAAGTCTAAGCGTTTCCGGCAAATTTACTTATAACCAGATCACGTTTGTCGGAGATGCCAGTTCCACGGTTGGCTATATTATGCTGACAGGTCTTGCACCAGGAAAAAACCTGCTCTGGAATCTAAATCTGACCAAGCGTTTTTTGCGTAATATGGAAATGACTGTCCAATATGACGGACGCAAAGCTGGAACAGCACGCATCATCCATATTGGAACGGTTACGGTGCGAGCGGTATTGTAGATTTTGAAACCTCATCCGGCTTCGCCACCTTCTCCTAGAGGAGAAGGAATCTGTAAATATAGAGTTCATATGGTTTTATCCTCTTTATACTTGCGACTTAGAATCAGGTTCTTCAACACCCTTCTCCAGCAGGAGAAGGGTTGGGGATGAGGTCGTTTTTTGCACATATTGCAAGTTTTCTTTTTATTGAAAACAACACACATTATCTTCGCCACCCAAAAAGGTGAAAGGCGGAAACAAAAAGAAAAAACCCTACACCTCGAAAAAAATAATTCATAACTCATAATTCATAACTCCCATGGCCTCATTTGAAATCAGTGGAAAACTTATCGAAAAATACAATACGGTACAACGTACTTCCACATTCCGAACAAGAGAATTTGTAATCGAAGTAGCGGAAGATGCGAACGGACGTACTTTTTTCAACTATGTGAAATTCCAATGCGTACAGGACAAAACGGACATATTGGACCGCTTCAATACCAACGATATTTTAAAAGTTACTTTCAATATTCGTGGTAGCAAATGGGAAAAAGAAGGACGTGTCAACTATATCACTAACCTGGACGCATGGCGTATCGAAAGCGTGAAACTTTCCGGTAATGGCAATGATTTCCCTGCGGATATGCCCCCTGCTTTTGTTCCTGACGCTTCGGCATCCAGTGATGTAGATGATTTGCCTTTTTAAGATTTTTTGAACGATTTGTTTAGTTTTATATATTTGCATTTCAAAAATCAATTCTAATTATTTTATTATGAAAAAAGTCATTTTGTCTTTAGCGATTAGCTTTATAAGCTTCGCTGCATTTTCCCAAGAACGTCAACAAGGTTCTGAATTGAGCATTGGGTTGGAAGGTGGACTACCATTAAATGGATGGAGTGCAGGTGGACAAAAATTGTATAGCTTTGGGATAGGCGGATCATTGAAATATGCGTACAATTTTGATGAAAGTGTTGCAGCTACATTGCAAGCTGGTTATATCAATTTTATGGCAAAAACTGTAACTGTTGATGGAGAAACTGGTAAATATCCTGCAATAGGACAAATTCCAATTAAAGCAGGTATTCGCTTTAGTATGGGACAATTTTATGCAGAGCCTCAATTAGGTATGTCTATTTTTACTGCGAGTGGTGGCGGATCTTCGACAGCATTTACATATGCAGGGAATATTGGGGTATTGGCGAGTAAAAATTTTGATGTTAGCCTTCGCTATGAAGGATGGTCAAAAGATGGAAATGCAGGTTTTTTAGGTCTTCGCCTAGCATATGTTTTCCCGTTAGCGAAATAATTATTTAAAATAATTATACAAAAATCCCGTCTATTAGGCGGGATTTTTT
This sequence comes from Chitinophagales bacterium, assembly GCA_015655435.1. Classification (GTDB taxonomy): domain Bacteria; phylum Bacteroidota; class Bacteroidia; order Chitinophagales; family Chitinophagaceae; genus Rhizosphaericola. The sequence goes on from JAATFC010000149.1 coordinate 3,136, forward strand.
AGTTTTAATTTTTGCTCTTTTACTTCGTAACTTTGTTTACCAAAAAAGGAGCGATTATGGCAACTATTGAGTTGAATCTAGTGAATGGGCAATACGGATTTGAAGCGAAAGATCAGAGTGGACATATTACCAAAATGGACACCAAGCCAGAAATGGGCGGACAGAATTTTGGTACGCGTCCGATGGAGTTGTTATTGGAAGCATTGGCTGGATGCAGCAGTGTTGACGTTGTCAGCATATTGAGCAAACAAAAACAAGAAATAAAAGGATTGAAAGTCGTTGTCAACGGCGAGCGAAAGGCTCAGGACGATTTATCTCTTTGGAAAGACATTGAAATGGTTTTCCAAATAAAAGGTGATATAGACCCAGCAAAGGCAGAAAAAGCTGTTAGTTTATCCATCAATAAATATTGCTCTGTTGCAGCGACTTTAGTTGCAGCAGGAGCGGAGATAAAGACCAAAGTGGAAATTTCCCAGTAATTGCGATTTTGTTTTATTCTCTCAGTAGGAGAAGATTAGGTTCTCAGACTTTTTTCAAATTAATAATTAGCAATAC
>JAATFC010000223.1 GCA_015655435.1 Chitinophagales bacterium
AGGTTCCACGATCCAAAGCATATTTCATGGAATCCTCAAACGTCATGTAATCGGAAGGCTTGTCTTTTTTGTTTTTATTTGCCAGGAAAACTTTGATATTTTCTTCCCAAGGCTTCCATCCAGCCTTTAGTGCAACATTAACAACATCGACAACAGCATTGCCCAATAACCGCCGGTCATGCTTCTTTTTTTGATAATTGATTTTTAAACGTACCTGTACGGATAAGCGTTCATGTGTGTAAGGATGGGTATAGGAGAAACCTACATACCATTCCTTTGACATATCCCCGTCATAATCATGCAGGGATACATTTAGGATTCCTAAATCTGTTAAGGTCATAATTGCATAATTTAAAAGTAAATCTTGACTTTCGTCTTGACTTTTAAAAATTTGGCACTACGCAATAATGATAATCAATCACTTATAAAATCTTGTGGAGAATACCGGATTCGAACCGGTGGCCTCTTGCATGCCATGCAAGCGCTCTAGCCAACTGAGCTAATTCCCCATAGTGGTGTAGGCGAACAAAAATAACAGTTTATAGGAATCTACCAAAAAATATTGCGCTAACTTTGGTATCTGAAAAGCGTGATTATGAAGAATTTTTGGAATCAGATTGCACAATATCTTTATCTCAAGAAAAAAGACCCAAACGAAGAAGTCAACACCAATACGAAATTGATGCACGGCATGAACAGGATTTCGCTCATTGTATTTCTGTTTGCGTTACTCGTAATAATGCTGCGAGCTATTTTCAAACACTAATTGCCATTCGCGTATTGGCAAATGATTGTTGCTGCTTTTTCCGAAGCGTTACCGCCGGCATATAGTTTATCATGCAGTTCTTTATAGTCCTCGTCTAGTTGTTTCTGCTTTTCTTTATTGTCCAATAATAGTCGGAGTTGTGTAGTTATATTGGAAACATTTAGTTCGTCTTGAATCAATTCTTTTACCACTTCCCTATCCATTATCAGATTGACCAAAGAGATGAAACGTACTTTTATCAAGCGCTTTGCTATTTCATAACTGATTTTACTGCCTTTATAACACACTATTTCCGGAGCAGCGAACAATGCAGTTTCCAATGTTGCTGTACCGCTCGTCACCAATAAAGCTTTGCCTTGTTGCATAATATCGTAAGTCCTGTTTTGCAATAGCTGGACATTGGGATAAGAAGACATAAACGGTTGGTAAAAATCCGCGTCCAACCCCGGTGCCTGTCCAATAACAAATTGATAGTCTGGGAACACCGCTGCCATTTGCAACATGATAGGCAGCTTTTTGGAAATTTCCTGTTTGCGGCTTCCGGGAAGTAAGCCTATTATAGATTTGGACGATATGGACTGTTTTGGAAGCAATTCATATTTTGATATTTCCTCCACAAGCGGATGACCGACATAGTCGACATCCCAATTCCATTTATTTTTAAAATAGTCTTTTTCAAAAGGAAGTATCACCAGCATCTTGTCAATACAGCGTTTCATCTTAGGAACACGTCCTTCCTTCCACGCCCATACTTGTGGAGCTATATAGTAGACGACTTTTATATTTTCTGTTTTTGCCCACTCCGCAATACGCAGGTTAAATCCAGGATAGTCTATCAATACCAATACATCCGGTTTATATTGCAGTATGTCTTTTTTGCAAAATTTTATATTGCCCAATATCGTTCGCAGATTGGCAACGACCTCCACAAAACCCATGAAAGCCAAGTCCCGATAGTGTTTTACCAGAGTTGCACCGGCAGCCTGCATCTTGTCTCCGCCCCAGCAACGGATATCCGCCCGAGGGTCTTTTCGGCGCATGGCGGCAATCAAATTGCCTCCGTGTAAATCACCGCTCGCCTCTCCGGCTATGATGTAATATCGCATCTGGTCCAATATAGTTTTGAATAAAAAGTTATAGTATAGTTGGCATTGTAGACTTAACGGCAGGTTGCTCTTCCTGAACTGGCGTAAAATAGATACGTACCGTTTTGTAAAACCAGTTGTTCTGCTGGGACGTTCCGGACATGCCCGCATCCGAAACCCCTTGCAAACCGAACAACCCAGCAACGTTGCCTTTGTTGATGGCTATTTCCAGATATCCAGCAGAATTGAACCATGCAAATTTTTCGCCAACATTAACGGATGCATAGTTTTCACTTATCTGGTTGATAATTTCGCTTCGCGTAAACACTATCTGGAAATTGCGATTGGCTCGATGCTCTTCAAATTCCTCTTTTGTAATATTGACAATTACATTTTCATAATGGTCAATAAAGATAATCTGACCTTCTATCCAATCCGACCCAATAGTTGCCCGCAATGAATATTTTTCAACTATGGTATCTATCGGTTGACCTATTTCACTGATTTTTTTTCCTTCATGCAACAAAGAAACTATATATGACAATGTCTGCGTGAAACCTAATGTTGTCAAGCCATTTGCCTTGTCGACAGGAACGAAAACCATTTCTTTGGGAACCTCGTTTGCAATCATAGTCAATATACCATTGTCCGGACAAGCGATTATCTGGTCGTTATATTTTGCCAATAAAATATGGTTCGGATTATGTTCAAACAGATTGAGAATGACAGCGTGTATAGTTCCTTTAGGAAAATGCTTAATTGCATTGCCACAGATATAGGAAGACTGAGGATAGTTGGATGACGAAAGGTAATGCGTAATATCCACCACATTGAGATCCCGCACCGCAGAAATCAATTGACCTTTGATTGCGCCGACTATATAATCGTTAAGACCGATATCCGTTGACAATGTGAGTATCGACATCATGATAGAACCACCACTTTATTTAACTAATAGGTTGTCTTTGTAATAAAACTTACGGACAAGTTTGTCTGCCCAACTAGGAAATAGCTTGTTAACCCATACCGCTTCTTTCCCTTGAAAGGTCATAATCAAAGTACGTTTCCTTCTTTCTATAGCCCTCAATATCAATCGCACACATTCTTCCGCACTCATCATTTTACCTTCATTCATCAAGGATTCCGCTTCTGGACGCGCATCTTTGTTCAATGCAACATTGCGTATATTGGAACTCGTGAAACCCGGACATACCCACATTACATGAACGCCATCGCCCAACAATTCGGTGCGTAGAGCCTCCATCCATCCGTTCAATGCAAATTTGGATGCGGAATATCCTGTTCTTCCCGGCAATCCCCTAAAACCTGCAATGGATGAGATTCCTACTATTATTCCTTTGGACTGTTTCAAATAAGGTAAAGCATATTTGGTACACGCAACAGCACCCCAAAAATTAGTGTCCATTACTTTACGCAAAGTCTCCAGTTCTGACTCTTCAAACAACGCACGCATCGAAATCCCTGCATTATTAATCAATATATCAATCCGACCATAGGTTTTTATCGTCAGTTCAATCAAACGTTTACAATCCGCTTCAAAACTCAAATCCGCACGGTGAATCATCAAATGTTGTTGGGAATACTGCATCTGCAATGCATACAACTTGTCATAATTGCGGCTACAAGTCGCCACTTTCGCGCCGTCTTTTATCAATGCTTCGACAAAAGCCTTTCCGATACCTTCGGTACCGCCAGTCACAATTACTACCTTATTGGAAAAAAATCCCATATATGCTAAATATCCGCAAAAATAACCACTTCACACCGCATACCCTTTTAAAAATTGAAAAAAGATGAAATACTTTTTAAGCGAAAACTTGTTTTTTCAAAAACATCCGCTTACTTTTGCCCTCCCCAAAAAGGGGAATGATTCCGTAGCTCAGTTGGTAGAGCAATACACTTTTAATGTATGGGCCCTGGGTTCAAGTCCCAGCGGGATCACTCTTGTAAAAATAAAGCGTTGTAAATCAATAGATTACAACGCTTTATTTTTTGTACTTACAGTTTTACTTACACTTTTTGCAGATATTATCCTTAATTCAAATAAATTATTCTCTGTTTAGATGAGTTATAGTAAATGTGTTCCACATTCGCTTTTTTAATTAATTTAGCTTGACAAAACAACCGCCAAATCAACACAAACAATGATAAATATGCAATCAATATCACCAAACATTTTTGTAACGGACATTCAACAGACAATTGCGTTTTATAAACAATTAGGCTTTAATGTTGTTGCGACAGTTCCTGAACAAGGCGACCTTGTTTGGGCTATGATGATTTGTGGAAACGTAACTTTTATGTTTCAAACCTTTGAAAGTCTGGGCAACAATTTGCCAACAGTTTCAAGACAAAACGGAGGCTCATTGCTTTTGTATATTCAGACAACTGAAATCAGAAAATTCTTTGACCAAATTAAAGACAAAGTGAAAGTCGTTAAAGGTCTTGAAAAAACATTTTACGGTGCGACAGAATTTTCTATTGAAGATAACAATGGCTATTTGCTGACTTTTGCCGAAGATGAAAAGTAAGAAAAACATAAAATTGCCGCTGACAGGCATTGAAAAGGCAAATTTGAGAAAGAACAAAATCAAAATTGCAAATATTCTTGACTTCGCAACTGACGAATTGGAGGTGTTGCTAAACGCTACAAATGAACGTGCGAAAGAAATTTATGCGTTAGCCGAATTTCAAACGGTTCCGTCAGTCGGGATAAAATTTGCCGAAGATCTTGTGTTTTTGGGTTATTATTCACTCAAAGAATTAAAACATAAAGACGGAGCAAAACTCACGGACGAATATGAACACAAAAAAGGTTATTGGATTGACCCTTGTGTTGAAGATCAATTCAGATTAGTCGTATATTTTGCCAACACAAAAGATGCTACAAAAACGTGGTGGGATTTTACCGAAGAACGTAAAAAGTTTCGCGCTGAAAATGGTTATCCTAAACGTAGACCTCAAAAAGCGTGACACGAAATATTAAAACACGAATTAAAAGATAAAAACGGCGCAGTAGGTTATCAATATGCCAGATAAATATGATAATAAGTAAAAAGACCACCAGCGCTGGTGGTCCAAAGTTGGTAATGATGAATACCTCAGACTATCACGCATTACCGTTAAAATTTCTTGTTAGATAATCCTTCATTGTTGTGTCTTCTTGATAAAATGCATCGGCCTCTTTCTTGAAAGTTTGTTCGACTTCAGGTGGAAGTAATCTTGATGTTGCATTTCTATCATATAAAAGAATACCTCTCTTGCGTACCCAATTGAAAAAGACATTTCCCTCGTTCATCTTTTTTAGCATAAAATAGAGAGAATGTATTTTAAATGAGACCGAGCCAAAATGAGCTATCTGCTCCTGTATTTCCTGTTTCAGGGATTCATCTATTACAGATTCATCAGGCATAATAATCAAAAGATCAAAAGCGAATGTTTTTTCTTCTGTCACCTGTTTTGCCAAAAAAGTGGATCGTTTCAGCTTTGATATAGTTTCGTAACCAAAACAATAGATCAATAAGGGATTGAGTTGCGCTGCAATCAATTTTTTGACACATAAGAGAGTCATACAGTCTTTTGCTTTAAGATGTGTAATTGAGTTTTCCATTTTGAAAAGTTTTAAGATTAGAAAATATATAGTTTAAATTTTAGAAGGTTTTGGAAAACCGTTAATATGAAAGATTTCTCTAATGTAAATCAAGTGAGACGCTTCAATTAAAGCCGTCAAAGACAAATACACAGGTAGCAGCTCTATTTCAGTTTTGTCATAATATGGATCGAACACAAAATCTAAAAGCTCATCCAAATCTCTAAGCCATTTATCTTTATTTTGAAATTCAAAAAAACGATGAATGGCTTTATATGGATTGAGAAATTCTTTATCATTTAAAAATTTTGGCAGTTCCTCCCATTCAGGGCATTCTGAGAAAGAAGTTGCGTATAATTTATAATCGTTAAACTGACTAAGCCCAATCTGGAGATTATGGGAATCGATATTGATTACAATTTTATTTGTTGCCATTATGAGTGACTTTAATGCACGTAAATCCAATAAAAAATTAGAAAGATCTTTC
>JAATFC010000022.1 GCA_015655435.1 Chitinophagales bacterium
TGCTATCGCAACTAATGCAAATAATAAATACAATTATAGTAAGATTTTTACCGTAAAAATTCCTTAGAAAATAGAAATCCAATTTAAATAAATATCAATTTCCAAAAACGAATACAGGGAAGGATAATGGATTTCTTACATGTTCATATATTCACGTTTTCAAGGTGTACAATAAGCTTATTATGCATAAATATTCAAAGTTTCTCGTTTCACTTTTCTTTATTGGAATTATTTTTAGGGTTTCAGCTTATGGTCAGCAGTCCGATGTAACACACGTTAATGCAACTCGGGCTGCTATACAGGAGATATCGTTAGATGGGCAATGGCAATTTCATCCAGTAACTACTAATGAATCAATGTCAGTAAATGATATTGATTCGTACGCAGAAAGAATAACGCAGGACACCGCGAGTTGGTATACTATCAAAGTACCACAATTCCTGAATCGTATAGTATGGTGGAACAAGATTTCACAAGAATACGAAAAGCAGGAAGACGCACGAATGGCTTCTTTCCCTTTCGATGCACAGCATACACAATCTGGATGGTATCGTAAAAACCTAGTGTTTGACAATGCGGATGCACACTCCGAAATATCTGTCGATTTTGAAGGGGTTGCCATGATATCGAGAGTTTATTGCAACGGACACTATGTTGGAGGGCATTTGGGAATGTTCGGTTCTTTCAGTTGTCGTCTCACACCTTACCTGAACTGGAAAGGAAAAAACACCATATCGGTTTATGTGGAAAGAGGTGCGCAAACCAAAGATGCTGATCAGGTAATTTCCGTAGCTGTAACGGCCCCCATAACAAAAGGGATGCTTTCATCTTTAAATGCTGGACTGTTTGGTGGTTTTGGAAATGGTCCGAGAGGAAAGTCAATGGGTATCTGGCAGCCGGTTAAGTTGAAGGTGTCGAAAGTAGGAGGCGAGATTAAGGATGTGTTTTTTAATCCGTCGTTAAATGGGCATCATATTGAATTTACATTGCACAATCCACTGACAAGTCCGATAACAGGAACTATTGAATATTCATTGAAAAATACCAAAACTGGCCAACTACTTATAAAAGACAGAGTGGCATCAAACGTTCTGTTGGATCCGCAGGCAGATAAAGAAATAACTGTCGATAAAGATGGATTGAATCCTAAGTTATGGACACCTGACAAACCTGAATTATATACTTTGGAAGTAAACTGGCTGGATAGTAAAGGTCATATAGTAGACAGTCGTTCGGAGGTTGTGGGTTATAGGACGGTAACGGTAAAAGGAGAACAGATTTACCTGAATGGTCATCCATATTGGGTAAGAGGTGCCAATATGCCTCCTTATGGTTATAGGCCCAACGACTCTGCCACGGCATACCATTTCCTACAATTAATGCATGACGGAAATACGCAGGTGACAAGGTCGCATGGCAATCCTTGGAATAATTTATGGTATTCTGCAGCGGACAAGATAGGTATTGGTGTAAGTGCGGAAGGGGTACGGTCGTGGGCATTAATGACAAAAGCTCCGCCACCACCTACTCCTATATTGGAACATTGGGAGAAAGAACAATTGGAAACTGTAAAACAATACCGAAACCATCCTAGTATACTATTCTACGAAGTAGCAAATGAAGGGTTGCAGGGAGATGATGAAAATCCCGAAAAGCTGGCTATTTTTAAGAATATTATTGATAAAATGCGAAAGCTGGATCCGAGCCGTCCGATTATTCAAACGTCCGGAGATCCCGATAATCAGAAGATAGCGGATATTGAAGATATACATTCGTATTGGGGCTGGTATGAATCCTCCTCTTATGTGAATGATTATTCCAAACCCATGCGTGGATTAACGATTGGCGATAAACGTCCTTTCATGAATGAAGAATGCGCCATTCCTTATTCTTCCATTGATAATGGGAAAATATTACCCTTTTACATTCCTCTGTATTCTGCGCAGCCATGGGTGGGCGATATAGGCGTTTCAGGCAATGATACTTCTTACTATCAGGATCATATACAGTCGGAAGCAAAAATGAAGGCAGAAAAATTGCGGTATAGCCGACAAAAATTACCTACTGCCGGGTTTATGCTTTTTTGTAATGCTACGTGGGTTGAGCACGCGTTGGCTAAGCCGCCTTCCGAATGGAATCTTTTTCCCGTTTACCATGCGGTTAAACAGGCTTTTCAACCGGTATTGGTTGCCTGGCAGACGCCACAAAGTGTTTTTTATGCAGGTGATCGTATCCATCCGAAAATCTATGTGGTAAATGATGATGCTAATTTCTCTAACCTTAACGGTCTGAAATTACTGGTTAAGGTTGTGAATCAGACAGGCAAAATATTGGGATCGAAAAAACAATCTTTGGGAGACGTTCCTTATTATGCCGTTAAAGATTATTCATTTGAAATGACCATACCACAGGTGAAAAGTGCCGATAAGGAAATGGTTTCAGCTAAAGTAGTCCTGCAACTAACAGACAAAAATGGACGCGAGGTTTCTTCTAATAGCTACGAAGTCCGTATTGGTTCTCATCAATGGGCTGCACGCGATGATAAGGACAATACAAAACTTACAATCGCAGAAGCTGGTTGCGGAAAGGAAATATTATCTTACTTAAACCAGACTGGAATGCATGTTCAAAAATTAAAAGAAACTTCCGCCAAAGCAGATATAGTGCTGCTGGGGCCTGATGCGAAAGACATATCACTTCAACAAGCTACATCTTCCTTAAAACCAAATGGACGTTTGATTATACTGGGGCAGGGCGAGGATTCGCATAGATTTTGCCAGGATATTATTGTCAACGATACTGCTCACAAAGTCAGCAGTAAGCAACAGATGGATAATTTTATGTATTCAAACGGCAAGGCATCTGGTACTGTAGAAAAGGTAAAAGGTGAATTTGTCGAAATGTTGGGATGGGATAAAAAACTTCCCGTTTTCAACGGACTTGCTGCCATGGATTGGAAATGGTGGATGCAGGGCGATACATTGCCTTCTTTCGCCTGTAATGTAAGCCACAAAATCAATGCGAATGATAACAGCGTCATTCCTTTAGGAAGATTTTTAAGTCCACATTTTTACTGGGGCGGAAACCTCAAGAAGATATATGAGTCCAATATTGGATATCCTGTTTTTGCGGTCAACCGCGATTGGGGAAAATTAATCGTATGTGATCTGGCTATTAAAGAAGCTATTTCTTATGACCCGAGAGCCGCAAAGACTCTAACAAATCTAATAGTAGAGCCTATCCAATAGTCAACAACAGTCGTATATTGTATAAATGAAAGAGTAGTAGGGCTTATATGAATATTTACGAATAAATTTGTTCTCGTTGCAAACAAAAAGACCTGCTGAATATTCAGCAGGTCTTTTTGTTATTGTCTAGGATGTATATATTGGTCAATTATATAAATTGTAATTGGCTTTAATTTTCGCTTCGTTTCTACCGGATGATAGCCTCCTGAAGTAAAAAATTCAATGTCTCCATGAGATTTTAAATACCATACCATCCCAAGGTTATTATAGGTAATAGTATCTGGCTGTGTTATTTTTCTGAAGTGGAGTAGCCGCGCTGAGTCTAGAGCGATAACCAAAGTATCGCCATGTGACGGAGTACAGGAAATCTGCTCATAATGGTCAACATTCCAAAACATACAGTGTCGCCCAGAACATCCTCCTTTGATTAAGCAATAGATGATACCTGCAATTGCAATTAAGATAATCGCACTTACCAATATCTTTAGTGGGATTTTCGGTTTGGGGTATTTAGCTATGGGTTCTTCAATATCTTCGGAGTCGGATTCTGTCGATTCGGAAGCCTGTTCTTCATCGATTTGAGTTTCGGATTGCTGTGTTTGTGTTTTATCTACTTCTATTATTAAAGCGTCTGACTCTGTTTTATCTTCCGTTGCTTCTGGCTCATCCTTCTCGATTGCCACTGTGTCTGCAATTCCCTCAATATAATTTTTTCCGTAGTCAAATGGTCTAGGTTCAAAATCAATCAACCAAGCGAGAAGCTCAATATTTTTTTCACTTGTTTTTAAGTTCTGGTTTTTCAGAAATTTTTGGATTTGTTTGAATTTGTCCGAATCCAATCTTTTGATAGCTTTTAGCACGGCATCTTTATCATCCCCTTCTCCAAAAAAACTGCTTAATATTCGTCCATCTTTTCTGCTGTATCTTTTTGAGCAGACAACTAGGCATGCCTCTTTTAGTTTAGCTGGGGTCGGATGACTTAGATTTAGGGATAGTTGGTTTGCTGCCTTTTTTCTCTCATAATCCTGCACTACCAACTTTTGATAGTCACTATACATTTTCAACAATTATGAAGTAAAGCTAAAGGAATTTTCGGAATTCAATTGGTCTTTCCGGAATTCCAGTGGAATAATTGGAATTGCCGGAATTGATTGTTAATCAGCCTATTACATCGCTATAATTTTGTCCTCACAATCGGATGCAATCTTATTAGCTAAGAGATTGACTGTACAGCACCGATTGCCTGTGAAGTTCAGAAGTAAAAGCCAATAACCGTTTTGGGAAGCGATTAGCAGTTTTCACTTTCATACTTCACACCTCTTCCCAAAATGTGCAGGAAGCGCTTCCTGCCGCAATTAAATCCCTGTGCTGAAGATTCTTTCGGCGACAGTTTTATTCACAAATATCAAAAAAACAAAACAATGATTCAATATTTTTTTGCCATTTTTTTGGCATTGATGCCGCATAATAATAAAACGGTTAGTGTGACGGCGGGTACAACGCAAGTAACGACTTTAGGTGCAGATGATACAGTAGGAGAGACCGGCCATATTCCGCCGCCGCCACCTCGACCCACACGTCCATAAATAAGAACTCTGGTAAGGCAAGAAACTCTTCTTGCCTTATTTTTTGCTATACTCTATTTGAGTCAATATTTGCTTTATTTTTAGGACAAACAATTCTTGTGAAAAGATTATCTCTACTGTTGTATGTATTATGTATTATATCATGCAAGCAATCCAATAAGACTGTATCTTTTGACGCATCTATCGATTATAAAAAAGGTGCGTCTTTGGTAGACATAAATAGTGACTCTGCATTCTATTACTTTAATAAAAGCGTTAACAGCTCTAATGATAGTTTGCAGACTGCTGTGGCATACACTTATATGGCAATTATCCAATCCGATAATGGCGATTATTTTGGAGCCCAAGAAAATCTATTGAATTCATTGAGATATCTAAATAGGCAAAAAGGGAATGCACGATATATATTGTCAAATTATAATGAACTTGGCAATACGAACCTAGAACTTAAAAACTACCAATCAGCACTTTATTACTATGATCAGACTCTAATCTTAAATACAGACGATAATTTCAGGACTGTTATTCAGAATAATAAAGCAATTGTCTATCAGAAACTGTTGCAGTATGAGAACGCTATTGACATCTATCGCAGTCTTATGGATGATAGTAAATTAGACAGAAAGGAATATGCTCGCATCTTGTCCAATATGGCTAGAACCAAATGGTTGCAAAATCCTAGCTACAATGCTCTTCCTGATTTGTGGCGAGCATTACAGATTAGAAAAGAGGAAAATGACTATAGAGGACTAAATGCAAGCTATTCTCATTTGTCGGATTATTATACTCATTCTCACTCAGATTCTGCGTTGATTTATGCGAATGAAATGTACTCGATTGTAAAACAGATCAATAACCCGGATAATGAACTGGAGGCATTGCAGAAACTAATAACGCTGGCAATCTCCACTGATGTGAAGAAATATTTTATACGCTATCAGTATCTAAACGACAGCTTGCAAACAGCGCGGAATAATGCCAAAAATCAATTTGCGCTTATACGTTATGAGGCCGCCAAAAGCAAGGCAGACAACCTTGCTTTACAAAAAGAGAATGCAGAGAAAAGGCTTCAGATTATTCTTCAACGGGCTGCTATTGTTGGCGTGTTTGTGTTGGCACTCATGGCATTCATCTGGTATAGGAAACGAAAGCAGAAAATTCTCCATGAACAACAACTAGAGACCTCAAAGAAGGTTCATGATATAGTAGCCAATGGTATTTATCGTGTCATATCGGGAGTTGAGCACTCTGATCTTATTAACAGAGAAAGTTTGCTTAATCAATTAGAGATGGTATATAAACAATCACGGAATATTTCTTATGAAATCACGGAACCCGAAGTCATCGTTTTTCGAGAATTAATATCCAGATTAATAAAATCATTTTCTTCCACTCAAATCAGTGTCTCTATTGTTGGAAATACGGATAAAATATGGCGTCATATAACACCGTCTGTTCAAAGAGAGATAGAATATATTTTACAGGAGCTAATGGTGAATATGAAAAAGCACAGTGCTGCACAAAATGTTGTTGTTAAGTTTGAAGACCTTGACTCTCAGATTGGTATTCAATATACGGATGACGGAATTGGACTTTCGGCTGATTTTCAATACGGTAACGGGCTGGCTAATACGGAAAACCGTATTGCTAGTATTGGAGGTAGAATTATTTTTGATAAATCAATCGCACAAGGATTGAAAGTTTTAATACTAATTCCCACGGTATAACCAATATGATTAAAAAAGTACTCATTGCAGAAGACCATGAAAGTGCCAGTATATCTGTACAGAAGACCTTGGAACAATTAGGTATCGTACAGTCAGAATACGCGTATTACTGTGACGATGCACTGCTTTCTGTTGAAAAAGCTTTGCAAAATGGGGATTCCTATGATTTACTGATTACGGATCTTTCTTTTGAGAAAGATCACCGTCCACAAAAAACTACGAGTGGTTCGGCTCTGATTATTGCTGTTCGCAAGGTGCAACCAGATTTAAAAGTTTTAGTATTCTCTGCAGAAAATAGATCAGCTGTTATTGTGCAGCTCTTTGAGAATTTGGGCATCGATGGGTATGTACGGAAAGCAAGAGGTGACGCAAAAGAACTTCTAAAAGCAATCAATCATATTGACAATAATCAACGCTATTGCTCTCAGGAAACAATTCAGTTGATGAAACAGAGTAAATCCCATGATTTCTCTGAACTAGACATTGCTATTATCTCTCAGATGATTAGCGGCAAAAAACAAAAGGAAATATCAAGTTATCTAAAGGAACACAATATATTTCCATCAAGCACCAGTAGTATCGAGAAACGTTTGAACTATATAAAAGGCACTTTTGATTTTTCCTCCAATGAGCAATTAATTGCCTATTGCGTAAAAATGGGTATTGTGTAATACATTGTGACTATAAATTAAAGCTGTCACATTTTCCATATTGTCTTATTCGGTCAATTCTTTTATTGCAAACCTTTCTTATTTACGGATTTCCGTAAATAAGAAAGGTTTGGATATTTTATTTTTGGTTCATAACAAAAAATAATTATGAAAAAGAATTACTATGTGAATGAAAAGGCTCAAAATAATGGAGACCATGAGGTGCATGAAGAGTCTTGTAAGTATATGCCATCTTTAGAGAATAGAAGATATTTAGGTGTATTCGAGTCCTGTCAAGATGCGGTATTGGCGGCTAAAATCTATTATAAAAACACTGCGAATGGATGCTATTATTGTAGTAATGTATGCCATACTCGATAAAAAAATGCCGGACATAATCCAGTTATAGACCCTCCTAAAAACGAAATTGATGATAGACTCTTCTAGCTTGATTCAGGATACACTTACTGATAGCGACCTAATTTTAGAACGTATCATTTATGAACTTTCCAGTGCTCAGAATGATATTTTGGTAGCGATGGCGTGGTTTACCAATCCAGATCTTTTAGCGACTCTCGAAAGTTGTATAAGGCGTAATGTGCAGGTTTCTCTTATTATCTCAGATCAATCTGATAATGAGAAACTCGACTTTTCATATTTGATGTCTTTAGGTGCAGAAGTAATAAGGATAAGAAATGTGGGTTGGGGTATGATGCATCAGAAATTCTGCGTAATAGATAGAAAAATAGCTATTACAGGGTCGTATAACTGGTCGGTCAATGCCAAGAATAATCATGAATCTGTAATAGTGACAAATTACTCTAAAACGGTCGATGAGTTAGTGCGTACTTTTTTCAATATTCGTAACCGAGCTGTTAGGATTAACAATGGAGAAACTGTAGAAGATTTGGAGAAAGAGGAAGACGCCAGACCTAAAATTGAAGAAGATAAAAAAGACGCCAATTTTCAAGAGCTATCTTTAATGGAATTTAAACGGGTGCTAGACAATATCATAGCAACAGAGGTTGGGGCATTTGACAAGGAATTATTAAAAAATAGTGGTTATAATAGGGCTGAGGAAAACAATGGAGACCATCAGGTGCTTCCGCAGGCAATGGACAGTTTATATTCCAATTTTATTAACGAGATAGAAGTCATAGAAGATAAGAAGACTCGACTGAAAGCGAAGATTGATGAGCAACAGAAAATTAGTGCATCAAACGTCGAGCTTAAAACAGAAAACGAAATAATTGTTTTAAAGGATAATTATGTCATTGATGTTCGAAATGCGGAAAATGGAATCAATGAACTAGACAAACAAATAGATGAAACAAAACTGACTATAAAATCCAACAATGATACAACTGTTTCTTTTATAGAGGCGAAAGTGGCTGCATTGAGGAAACAGATTAGTGATTTGGGAGCGGCTTTTGTTAAACCTCCTTCAAATAAGTTCCTGTTATGGATATTTGGAATTATTGGTTTTTCACTTTTACTTTACTTGATTGTTTTCTATTCTTCCGTCGCATATATTTTTATATTTTCAAAAGAAGATACGAAGAGCTTGCTTCTCAGCGGTGCAGTAAGTACAGAAGTTCCGGAAGTGTTCAATGCGCATGCATTATCCAAAATATGGACAAAAGGAGTGGGTGGGGTTCTTTTTTCATTATTCTTTATCTTCATTCCTATAACATTAGGTTTCTACGAGCTTTTGTCCGCTCCTTTAGAAAGGGAAAAGTTTGTACAAGAAAATAAGGAAATAACTAGGGGTAGGATTGCAACTTGGTTTATAAAACATACCGGCCTCTTTTTAATTCTTATTGTAGATGTTTTTGTTGCGTACAAGGTTGCAATAAATATTAATGAGATTGCATATGTGACACGTCAGGTAGACCGTAGAATTTCTTTTTGGGATGTTTTAATCGACAGTAATTTTTGGTTGGTTTTTTTATTGGGGACGTTGGGTGTCTTTTTGTTTAGTAGAGTTGTGCGTAAGCTATATGATCTGTACTGTCTTGGGAGTGCTACACATCAGGAGGCTAAAATAAAATATGAGGTAGATATATTGGAACATGGAATATCAGAGTACTTGTCGAAAATTAATGCTATAAAATTGGAGAATGATCAACTATCAATAAAGATATCTAATATGGAAAAGGAAATGAAAGACTGCGAAAAGTGTTTGCAGAATATTCCTATTAAACAGAATGAAAAAATCAGCCGATTGCAGCAGCAATTGATTTCCTATAAAGAAAAATTGAGCAGTATAGCTAATATATATAAGAGCCAAATAGATAATGATAAACTCCCTATCTCGAAGGCGGAAATGGAAAATCGTATCAATATATTTATGGAAGGATGGAGCAAATATCTTCATGATGTTTATGCTATACGTAGGGCAGAATCCAAGACTAGCGAAGCAATAAGAGAAATAGAAAGTTGGCTTACTGGGCTTTCGTTTCAATCTGAACGGGCAAAAGAATATAATAATTGAAAATTATAAAATTTAATAAATAGGAATTGTATGCTGAATGGTTTTATACGGCTATCTAGTAATTATTTATTCATGATTTGCTTAATTACCTCTAGTTGTGGTAATCATGAAAGCACGGTCTCTAAAACCGAGAGCGAGTCTATTGTTATCAATGATTATAATATTGTTATTGCTCCCGATCTTTCTAATCGCATTAATCCTAAGATACACCCTAAAGCTGTTAGTGATACGATATTGATTAATGAATTATTGGATCATGCAATAAGTTTTCTGGATATCAAGAATAGGCATATGAATCAGTTGGATGTGTATCAGTTTGATTTCATCAATAATGGGATTTTGAATAATCATATAGCAGACCCAGATTCATTGAAAATTGATTTACGAAAATTTAAGAATAGGGGAATAGACGCCACAAATTATATCAAGACGGAAATGCCTAAGGATATAGAGACATTTAAGGATAATGTGGCGAAAGTATATAATTATTCATTGATGCATTCATCTGGTGCTGATTTATGGAATTATTTTAATGAAACGATTAACAACTCCGCTATTAATGTATCAGATGAAGAACTTCCTAATGATGTTGGTAAAAAAGTCATCAAAAGAAATCAGAATATTGCCATTTTATTCACGGATGGTTATATAGAAAATACTAACCGTACTAGAGGGTATGTATTGGATGAAAAAATAATCAACAATATAAGAAAGGACTTTCTAAATAGCTCTTCTAAAGATTTAAAGGAATTTATTTACAACCATCCAGAATACCAGCTCAATAAAACGACAAACAATCTACATGGTTTTAATATCATGATTAACGAATTAGTGGATCGTTCTAAAGATATAAACGGGGTTGCCTTGAAACAACCAACGGATTTTCAGATCATGAAAATAGTTTTGGAAAAATGGCTAAGGGATTCAGGGGCTCTTCATGTTGAGGTATATGATGCGGTGGGCAATAAGGAATTATTTATTAGAAGAGTTCGGTCTTTCTTAGAAAATATATAAAAGCGTGAATATTCAAATATATAGCAAACCTTAAAAAAGCAATATTCCAGATTATAATTTAAATCGATTACTTATAATCTAGGCATCCAATTCCTTATATTCGTAGCCTATAACCGAAATATATTTCTTGGAAATGATCGTTAAGGCCGACTTTGAAGCGCAATACTATCCGATTCTGGCAGATGGTAACTATACACTGTTAAAGAATATTGTCCTGTATCATGATGAGGATTCGTCTTTGAAAGATGTAAAAGTTCGTATCGAAATAGATGGAGACTTGTTCGTATTCGATACCGTCGCTGTGATAGAAATCCCAGCTAGAACTCAGTATGCAATCGGACATATCAAGCAATATGCCCAATATAGTAAACTGCGTGGACTCTCGGAAAAGACACCTAGTTTGCTCACGATTACTGTTGAGGGTACATTAGGGATTGTAGCGCAGCAGCGACAAGAAATAATCATCCATCCCGTGGATAGTTTTCCGGGATTGGAGTATACAAAGTTTCTGGCGAAATATGTCACGCCGAACAATCCCTATATATACGAACTCAAACAAAAGACCGCTGTTTTCTTACAGAAATATAAATTTGAAACACTATTCGAAGGCTACCAACTAGAAAGTAAACAAAGGGTTTCAGAATTTTTGTCTTCCTTGTTTTATGCATTGAAGGAAGAAAAATGGGTGTATGGTTCGCTTCCGCCAAGTTATGAAAAACAAGGGCAAAGAATCCGCCTAGTTGACCAAATAAAACAACAGCGATTTGGCAACTGTATCGACTTGAGCATAGTCATCTTTGCTTGTCTGGAAGCGATGGACTTGAACCCGATATTGGTATTGATTCCCGGACACGCATTTGTTGGATGTTGGTTGACATCTAACCGTTTGGATACGGTAGTTACTCCGTACAAAAGCGACATCGCTAATCGGCTTTCCAAAGGTAATCAAGATATTATGGTTTGGGAAGCAACTTCGATATGTGCGGGAAACAATACGAGCTTCAAGGAAGCGGTTGCATTCGGAGAAAGGATGATTATAGGGGAAAAGGATTTTCAATATGCACTTGACATACGTACCGCTAGGATATTGGACATTCAACCGCTAAGTTTTGTCAACAACCCTGACGAAGCGACAGCAGACTTCCGTCTAAAAACGGTCAAGACAAAAGAAGAATTTGTTACGCTGCAAAACAAGCAGACGCTTGATATGCAGACGCTCAATGATTCTACCAAAAATGGTAAGCAGCATATATGGGAAAGAAAGCTATTGGACTTGACATTGCGCAATAGTTTGCTGAATCTACGGCTTTCCAATAACACTATACAGTTGGTCAATATTGACTTTTCCAAATTACAGGAATTGCTCTTGGACGAGAAGCGATTGACTATAAACAATACATCCTCGCTTGGCATCTATCTGGAAAAAAAATACATGATGGATACGTTGCATGAGACGGAAGGATTGTTCCGATACGCTCAGGAAGAATTGCTGCAACATCGATTGGTGACGGCTTACAACGATAGCGACATGACGCAGGTATTGACACAGATTATGCGTAACAATGTATTGTCTATTGATGAAACGGGCGCTAATTCTCTCTATCTCACGTTGGGTGTACTGAAGTGGTATGATACCAATACGCCTGATACGCTCCGCATGGCTCCGTTAATCATGATTCCTGTAGATATAAAAAGGCAGTCTATTCTTTCGCGTTTTTCCATCAAATATCGGGAAGAAGATATTCAGATTAATGCTACGCTTATTGAATTTTTGATGCAGGAATTTAACCTGAATCTTACCGGGTTGCACAAGTTCATGGAAGAAAATGAAACGATAGATATTCAACAGATTTTCAATACGGTTCGACAAGAAATACTACAACATAAAAATTGGGAAGTAGATGAACTATTGTTTCTTTCCAATTTCAACTTTAGTACGCAGGTTCTGTGGCAGGACATACATAACAATATGTCTGTGTTACAGCAGCATCCTATCGTTCAGGGTTTTGTAAATCAAACATTCCAGACCGATAAAAGTCTGGTTTTGCCGGAGTATATTGAGACTCGGAATATTGATGCATCCGAACATATATTTCCGATTGATGCGGATAACTCGCAAATGGAAGCAGTCATTGCGGCCAATATGGGCAAGAGTTTTGTGTTACATGGCCCTCCAGGTACGGGCAAGTCACAAACGATTACCAATATCATCGCAAACTTTTTGTTTCATGGAAAAACTGTTTTGTTCGTTGCTGCAAAACGAGCAGCATTGGATGTTGTGCAAAAAAGATTGGACAGCATTGGTCTGAACAAGTTTACACTCGAACTACATTCCAACAAGTCGAAGAAAAATGATGTACTGCAAAGTTTGGAAAGTTCCATCCAACAGATGAAACTATTGCAGGACGAGGTTTTCAACGATACCACGGAAAAAATTGAAAAAGAAAGACTAGCAATAGAAACAATCCAAAAAGCCATACACGAAATACATAAAACAGGATTTTCCGTATATACGCTTATTCAGGAATTGGCGCATTATTCCGAACCGAGAGAAGGTCTTTTTGTTTTTCCAAATGAGTTGTTGTCAGCATTGACATCAAAAGAATATTCCGAGTGGCGGCAATGGATTTTGGATTTCGCTCATGAGCCGACTTTCAACAGCGATTATAAAAATCATCCTTTGCACGAAATAGTCAATATCCATTATTTCTTTGGTATCGAAACTTTCGTCCAGAATATAGATACTACAAGTTTCCTACAGTTGAAAGAATCGCTGAATAAACTACAAGGTTTCTTTCCACACTATTATAATGATATTGTGCAAATTGAGGATATCGTTAAGCTCGATCAATTACTGTCCGCACATGATTTTATGCCAATAAAGCTATTGGGGAATGATTTTCTATATAACTATCAAGACTATCAAAGTATTGCAGGCTTTTATAAAGAAGCCGAAAAGCTAGAAAATAATATTTTAAACGATTTTGATAGATCGGTTTTGAGTTTGGATATAGAAAGACTTAGGCTAGAATACCAACAAGCAAATCAACAATGGTTTCTGCCGAAATTTTTCAAGAAAAGAAGTATTAAAAAACAAGTTGCGATTTATGCAAAAAATGCTTTAAATGAAAATGCTTTAGTTGCGTTTTTGGAAAATGGAACGCAGTTAAAAGGTTTAAGAAATGTACTAGAAAATGATGGTAATAAAAAAATAGTTCAGAATATTGGTAAGGTATTGACAGAGGAAAATCCGTCCGACTTGTTGGCAAACTACAAAGATATAGTGGCAGCTATACAGTCTATCCTTGCCCGATTGGATTTGAAATTGTTCATTCAAAACAAAGTGGAAAGCTTGCCAAGTCAAGCATCCATAAAAGATATATTGGAATGGAAGGAATGGGAAGTGTTGCAGTCATTGTCTCAACGATGGAATTCTGTTTCTCCTACTATACAAAAATTCCAAGAGACATTCGAATACCGAAACCCGATAAAAACGCTGGATGAACTAGCTTCTATTATTGATATATTGCAACAACAAGTTACTCAAATACAACCTTGGAGTAACTATTGTTCGCATATACAAAAGGGCTATACGCTAGGTTTGAAATCATATATCCAATATGTTGATGCTAAGAATGTATCGCCACAACAACTAGAAAGCAATTTCTTGCACAATGCCTATGCGAGCCTTTTACAATTTTATCTTCAAATCAATGAATCACTGAAAAATTTTAGTGGTTTGCGGATGGAAAAACTTTTGGAACAATATCAATTGCTCCAAAAGAATTTTACGGAATTTACCAA
>JAATFC010000137.1 GCA_015655435.1 Chitinophagales bacterium
AACAATATGATTAATAATAATTCAGCAGAATCGGTCTGGGCTAACTGCTTGGCTATTATCAAAGATATAGTCGACTGGCAGCACTTCAAGACTTGGTTTGAGCCCATTAAGCCTGTTGAATTAAAAGGCAACATTTTATTGATTCAGGTTCCTAGCCAATTTTTTTACGAATATCTGGAAGAAAACTATGTTTCTCTTCTGGCTATGACCATCAAAAGAGAGCTGGGCAAAGGGGGAAAACTAGAATACCGTATATTGGTGGACAGTGGAAACAAAGGCAAGAATGGCTCGATGGACGTTCCTGCAGGTTCTATAAAATCCTACAGCAACAACGAAGTCAACTTTCCGTTGGTTATCAACAATCCTGTCAAAAACCCATTTGTCATTCCGGGATTGCGCAAGATGCAGATAGACCCACAACTCAATCCAATATACAATTTCGAAACCTTTATCGAATCGGACAGCAACCGAGTTGCTCGTCGTGCAGGAAAAACAGTAGCGGAAAAACCAGGTGCTAATTCTTTCAATCCGTTGGTCATATACGGAAATGTAGGTTTGGGTAAGACACACGTGGTACAAGCGATAGGCAATGAAGTCAAAAGACTCACACCCAACAAAGTCGTATTGTATGTAAGCAGCGAGAAATTTATCAATCAGTTCCAAGACCATAGCCGCAACAACGCCATCAATGATTTCATTCATTTTTACCAGATGATTGACGTATTGATTATTGATGATGTTCAGTTTTTTAGTCGTGCAGAGAAAAGTCAGGATGCCTTGTTTGCCATCTTCAACCATCTGCATCAAAGCGGAAAACAGTTGGTATTGACTTCCGATAAAGCTCCAAAAGATCTGGACGGAATGCAGGAAAGACTGTTGAGCCGTTTCCGTTGGGGATTGAGTGCCGACCTACAAGTTCCGGATTATGAAGCGCGTATTGAAATCTTAAAAAACAAGATGCACAATGACGGGTTGGAAATGCCGGAAGATGTAGTGAAATACGTCGCCTACAATATCAACACCAATGTACGCGAACTAGAAGGAGCTTTGATTTCCCTATTGGCACAATCTTCCTTAAACAAAAGAGAAATCGACCTGGAACTGGCGAAAAAAGTATTGCGCAATTTCGTCAAGACAAGCACAAAGGAATTGACAATCGATGCCATCCAAAAAATGGTTTGCGAATTTTTCAACGTCCCTTACGACCGTCTTTTGCAGAAAACACGTAAAAGAGAAGTTGTTCAGGCTCGTCAGATTTCCATGTTTTTGGCAAAATCATTTACCAAAAATTCGCTGAAAAATATTGGTGAACATTTTGGTGGACGTGACCATACGACCGTTATACACAGTTGCCAAACGGTCAAAGACCTCATGGACACGGATAATCTTTTTAGGGAAAATGTCAACGAGCTTACCCAAAAAGTACAATTGGCATCCATTTAGCAAATTATATCAACAGTTAACAATATTGAAAAGCGTCCTGAATATTCAGGACGCTTTTTGTATCAATAACCATTTTATGAATGTGGTTCTATTTTGGGTGGAATGAGTTTATATATTACAGGAGTTACTATTCTTGACAATAGCGTAGAAGTTATCAATCCACCTATCATGACGATTGCCAAAGGAGATATCAATGGATTGTCCGAAAATGCTATTGGCATCAATCCACCAATAGCTGTAAGAGTCGTCAATATAATGGGAAGGAAACGTTTTTCCCCGGCTTCCTCAATGGCCTGATTGAGTTCCATTCCTTCTTCTCTTAATTGGTTGGTAAAATCTACCAGCAATATCGTGTTCTTCACTTCTATACCCGCTAGAGTAATAATCCCAATAGTAGCAACAAATGACAGCGAATTGCCCGTAACAAGCAAGGACAAAACAGCACCAACGATACCCAACGGAATGACGGACAATACAATCAACGTACTCTTAAATGTTTTGAACTGCAATACCAATACGGCAATAAACATAAATACCGTCACCAATATAACCGTACCAAATCCTTCGAACGAGTCATCCTTGTTCTGCTGCTCTCCCGCCATGACAAAATCATAACCTTGTGGCAACTTCATGTTGCGCATCTGTGTTTCTACATCTGCAATGACATTAGATGCCAAAAAGCCTTGCTGTACATGCGCAAAAACAGATACAGACCTTATCTTATTGAAATGATTGATTGACTGCGGCGAGGTTTCAAATCCTATAGTTGCTAGTTGTGACAACGGAATCGCACGACCATTATTGGCATTGACATACACATTGTTAAGTACATTCAAGTCAGGATATGCAGCATGCGGTGTAGAGACCATGATAGTATAGTCTTCATCCTTTTTATCGGGATTACTGTAAGTACCGACCGACATGCCAGCGAGAGCCATCCTCACTGTTCTGCTGATATTTATAGTCGGAATGCCAAGGTTCTGTGCTTTTTCTTTATTGACATAAATACGGATATCCGATTTGAGGTTTTTGACGGGATTGTCGACATACATAGTACCTTTTGTTTTTAGCAAAAGATTTTCCGTGACAGATGCAAGATGCCGCAAAGTATCCAAATTATCGCCTTCCAATCGAACCTCGACAGGAGCTTCTACAGGTTGACCTTGTTCGAAATTGACAACATTGACTTTTGCATTAAGGTAAGGCGTCCACATATTGCGGAGCTTTTCCATCACGGCTTCTTTCTGTTTTGGTTTTATATCCGGATAAAGCTGTACAAATATTTCGGAAATATTGCTTTGCTCATTTTTCTGCTGTACGTTGTAATAAATGCGCGGATTGCCTTTACCGACATTCGTAGCAAAATATTTTACCTCAG
>JAATFC010000333.1 GCA_015655435.1 Chitinophagales bacterium
AGGAAGATTTATACTATCACAAGGGCATGAGGCGTCAGCTTGTGCAACAACTCGAACAAAAAGGCATCACAGACGCAAAAGTGCTGGAAGCCATCAATACCGTTCCCCGGCATTTTTTCTTGGATTCCGCCTTTGACCGCATCGCCTACGAAGACAAGGCTTTTGACATTGGAGAAGGTCAGACCATCTCCCACCCTTTCACAGTTGCGTACCAAACGCAATTATTGCAAATAGAACCCAAAGACACTATATTGGAAATCGGTACGGGAAGTGCTTATCAGGCCTGCGTATTGGCACAATATGGCAACCGCATCTTCACTATTGAAAGACAAAAAAAATTGTTTTTCAACAACCAGTCATTTGCCTATTTGAGGAAGTTTACGAATATCAAACAGTTCTACGGAGACGGCTATATTGGTCTGCCTGCTTATGCTCCGTTTAACAAAATCATCATTACGGCAGCCGCTCCGTTCATCCCACCCAAACTCGTCGAACAACTAAAAGTCGGTGGCATGATGGTCATCCCCGTCGATGGCGAAAATGGCAAACAGACAATGCTTCGCCTTACGAAACAAGAGGATAACTCAGTTACACAGGAAACATTTTTGGATTTTGAATTTGTTCCTATGTTGACTGGAAAGAATCGCTAGATAATAATTTGTATTGCAATGAGAAAAGGAGAAATCATATCTATCATTCTATTTGCAATTATATTTTCAGCCTGCGATAATTGGGCGCAAAAAGACACTTCACTGGGCAACAATTTTATTCTATCAGAATATAGTACAAAAGAAAGAGCGGTATATTATTCACAGAATGGACAAATAACGGGTAGCAGGGAAATTATACCAATGACGGTAATGGAGATAGGCTATGACGATGATTGGATAATAGCGAAATCAGATGGAAACCACGCTCCATATTGGATAATCAAAAAACACTTCAATCCGTCAGAAAATAGAGACTCAATCTGCTTATATTTTTACGACTACAAAAAGTTTATGAACAATATAAAATCGAGAAATATTCACCTTCATTTGAAGCGGATAGATAATTAGCTAGCTAGCGGGGCTTTTACGGTGCTCGCAAAAGTCACCACTGCAGTTTTCTTCATAGAAGTGGAAGAGGTACAAAAGTCAAGATTAGAATCTCTGCTGTTCTCCATTTGTTATGCAAGTTTTTTTTCTTTTCGAATTCTGTTTATACGTTTTACTTCACTCGCTTTTTCATTGAATTCATTCTCAATATCGTAATCGTCTTGAAGCCCAAGCCAAAATTTTGCAGAATTTCCAAAATAAGCACTTAACCTTAATGCTGTATCCGCAGAAATTCGGCGATTACCCTTGATTATTTCTGAAATTCTGGTTTGCGGAATATCCAAATCTTTAGAAAGTCTGTATTGCGAAATTTCAAGAGGAATTAAAAATTCTTCCAGCAAAATTTCTCCTGGTGTTATGTTTTTTATTTGTTCCATTTCCCTTTCTTTAATGATAATCAACAATTTCAAGTCCAAAGGCATTTCCATTTTCCCATTTGAAAATAATTCTCCATTGATTATTTATCCTGATACAGTAGAATTCCTTTAAATCGCCTTTTAGCTTTTCAAGTCTGTTTGCCGGTGGAACTCTTAAATCGGCAATATCAATTGAGTTGTTAATCATTCTCAATTTCCTTCTTGCGATTTCCTGAATCTCTCTTGGAAGTTTTTTGGAAACAATTCCATTCCAAATCTTTTCAGTTTCTTTATTTCCAAACGAAAAAATCATACCTATTTACGTTACTAACGTTAAAGATAAGCAATATCATTTATAAATCTATAAGTAGTTTTTGTAAAGTCTAGTATAACTTTTCCATTTGCACTATATTTAACGCGAAACCAAATCATACCTATGAAAAATATTTGCGTCTTTATATTAAGCAGCTTTCTTTGCATGTCCACAAAAGCCCAGCTTAAGACCTACAAATTCGAAAAAGTCGTTCTATACGAGCTGAAAAGCGACTTCTATTCAGACTATTTACGAATCTTGTCTACTAAAAACGACAATGTAAGCCTGCTGATAGTTGCAACACCGATGGGCAACGAAGCCACGCTCAATATCGGAAAGAATCACTACGTAGTGTATTCAAATGACGGTAAACTTTTCAAATTGGATATCGAAGCGACATTGGAGAAAAATAAGTACAGACTAGATACAAATCCAAGCATTCTGCTGTCTGAAATGGAACCTGACATCAAGATTTTAAAGACCAGCGAAACGGGTTCTTTTGAAGGCAAGAGATATTCCATCTACAAAATAATGGGCGACCCTAGAAAAGGCAGTGACTCCGTTGAATTAGGAATCGACACTGCTTCTGCACTGAATACTGTTCCGTTTCTGATGCCTTCCTTGGATATAAAAGGTTTGGTTTATAGTGTCGGAACTCATATTAAATTGAAATCTTACGGAAACGTCCGCGATATTTTAAAAAAGGAAGAAGAGCCTGAAGACTCCGACAAAAAAAAGATTACCGATTTCGTGATTCAATTTGACCAAGCTGCAGCTATTCAAGAGTACAAGAAGGCTTATTTGCAAAAGAAAGCAACAAAAGATACCCTTCCGGTAAAAAAAGCAACAAAACGACATTAAGTTGCAGATTTTAGCACCCATATTTATCATATCAAAAATGACTTTACCAAATTACTAATTTCCACACCCGCATCACTCCTTCCATTGAAAATGGCTATCTTTGCCACCTAAATTTTTGAAAATAAATGGCAAAAGTTAAGGTAGGTTTGGTGCAGATGTCCTGCGTTAAAGACAAGCAACAGAATCTTGAAAAAGCAATACAAAAAATAAAAGAAATCGCTGCTGACGGAGCACAGATTGTTTGTTTGCAAGAGTTGTTCACTTCATTGTATTTCTGTGATGTGGAAGATTACGACAATTTTTCTTTGGCGGAATCCATTCCTGGCTCGTCCACAGATGCACTAAGCGCAGTAGCAAAGGAACTGGGCGTTGTTGTCATCGCTTCCCTTTTTGAAAAAAGGACGGCAGGCATTTACCACAATACGACCGCCGTATTGGATGCGGACGGTGCCTACCTTGGCAAATACCGCAAAATGCACATACCAGACGATCCTGCATTTTATGAAAAGTTTTACTTTACGCCCGGCGATCTTGGATATAAAGTATTCCAAACCAAATTTGCAAAAATTGGTATTTTGATATGTTGGGACCAATGGTATCCGGAAGCGTCCCGCATCACGGCTTTGAAAGGCGCGGAGATTCTGTTTTACCCAACGGCTATTGGCTGGGCAACTGACCAGGACGAGGAAACGAACCAAGACCAATACAATGCTTGGCAGACTATACAACGCTCCCATGCCGTGGCAAACGGCGTTCCTGTTGTCAGCGTTAACCGTGTCGGGTTGGAGCAGAACGGCGCAATGAAATTCTGGGGTGGAAGTTTTGTTACCAATGCACAAGGCAAATTACTATATCTAGCGTCTCATGACCAAGAGGAAAACAAGGTAGTTGAACTAGATTTGGAACAGTCTGATTATTTCCGCAAACACTGGCCATTCCTTCGTGACCGCCGTATTGATTCCTACCAACCGATAACGAAACGCTTTTTGGATGAGGAGGAGTAACACTCAAATTTGAAAATTTGGCAATTCGGATATTTGAAAATAATATTCAATCATCTATAAGTATCATAAATTGAATTTCAATAAATTACCAATAGACTTCGGCTACCGTTTCCCTGCCGAATGGGAAAAGCATGATGCTATGTGGCTGAGTTGGCCGCACAAGGAAGCATCATGGCCGGGAAAAATCGAAACAATATATCGTCCTTATTGTCAGTTCATAAAGGAAGTCAGTCAGGGCGAAAAAGTTTGCATCAATGTGGCGGACGAACAGATGAAAGCGTCTGCGACTTCAGAATTGGAAAAGGTAAATGCAGATTTGAGTAAAATACAGTTCTACTTAAATCCAACAAATGATGCATGGTGTCGCGACCATGGCCCAGCATTCCTGATTAATCCCAAAGCGGAACATCCAAAAATAATTGTCGATTGGGATTTCAATGCTTGGG
>JAATFC010000006.1 GCA_015655435.1 Chitinophagales bacterium
ATGAATATTTGGAGCATCACAGAAACCCTAATGATAATAATACAAGCAACTTCATAATTGAGGATTGATTAGTTATATAGGGGCAGACTTTCAGTCTGCTTTATGGAAACTATGAACTTTAAGTTCATAGTGGTTTATTTGTTGGTATGGCAGGGTATGTCGTTTTTGCATGATACAAAATCCGTCGAAAATATTTTAAAATCGTTTTTTTTCATTCCGCTGGATGGGCAAAAGGAAGCTCCTTTTTATGGTTATGCTGCCATCAAGGTTGGCTGGACACTGAACTACGAAATGTTTTTCTATTTGTTGTTGACGATTTGCCTAGTCTTTGGTCGTTATCGCTATGCTGTTTTTTCTTCTGTTATCTTGGTCTTGTTGCTTCTAGTTCCATTGGTTTTCAAGGGAAATGTTTCGTTGGATGCACATCATCATTACTATTTTCGGTTTGGGTATCTCAATCTTGCAAGCAATCCGATTATCTGGGATTTTGTATGTGGGATGCTGTTGGGTGGCTGGTATATTTACCGAAAACCGCATTGGCAAAAAAGCATATACTATATTTTGTTGTCCGTTTTTGCAATTTGGACGAGCATCAATCTTTTTTTCAAATGGAATTCCGGACACGGTATGACGCATTGGGCATTGCCAATATTGGGATTGGTGGCGACGCTTATCTTCTATGAAAACCAATATGGTCTGAAAGTGCCGAAATGGTTAATGTTTCTCGGGAAGATTTCCTTTTCTGTATATCTGCTGCATCCCGTAGCGCAATATTATACGGAGTATTTTTTCAACCACCATAATTTGGCTAGGTGGAATATGACGCCTGTTTTTATATTGGTTTCCTCGTTGTTGACTTTATGTGCAGCCACAGTTACTCAGTTCCTGATTGAAAATCATTTCTCCGGAATACTCAAAAAAACGATATTGTTTTTGGGCAAAAAAATTGGACTCAGATAGCGGATTAGTTGTTGTAAAAATATCTGGAACGGTTAATACGCAGGTCACGCATGATGCCGGATTTCGGATTGAGCACAATACTGAATGACTTGTACAGTCCAATAGGCGTAATGTTGATGGACATCTGCCAGCAGTGCATTTCTCGGGAAAGGAACAAGGTCATCATTCCGACTTTTCGGTTTTTGATATCCATCATGAGATTACCACCGCCTTTCCATTTAGGTGTGATACTGAAATCGCCATTGATGCTCAAACTGGAATTGATAATGGTTTGGAATCTATAGTTCTGCGGATTGAGGTAACGGGAAAAATTGACAGCCAAAGACGTGGAGACGTTCCAAGGAATATCAAAGTCGACAAATTCCGCCGGATTGCTTCGGATATAGTTGAGCTGGTTTTGCTGGTCTGTCAAGGACATGGTTGGGTCATTGGGAAGATTGGTGTCTTCCTGTTTTTTCTTTTCGTCCGCTTTTTTGCTTTGGAATGAGGAGGATATAGCCAAATTTCCAGAGGTGAAACGCCCTATTTTTCCATCTTTCCACATCAGTTTGTTGATTCTTGCACCGGTGTACCGATCAACATCGTATTGGTCCAATACGGTTCCTCCGTTGATATTGATTTTGTCAAACAATGTAGTACGGAAAGAAATGTTGATGGGTTGCCATTGCATGGAATCTGCCAAGAAGTTGTAGCCGGATGTAATGCTCAGACCGTCTATGAGTTTGACTTTTTTGTATTTTTTGTCATCATCTCCCGTTGTGTCCGTGCTGTTTTTCTTTTTCATTTCCAGCAAGTTGTCCAAGCCAAAAGTGATACCGCCAAACTGCCCTTCGCCAAACGCTCCGACAACATTTCCAGCAAAACGTGAAGCTCGGATGGAATCTCCGACGATATATCTGTACGTGCCCGTCGGCGTACGAACAGAATCCTTGATACGGTTGCTTGTTCGTACCCAATAATAGTTTCCCGAATTGGTATTGGGCGAATAACTGAAACTTATATTGGGTCTTATCTCATGGTGGATAGCCACGACATTACTAGTCGGTTTGAAATTATAGTTACCAAAAATTCTTGTACTCAACGACACTCCAAAGCTAGTCTGGTATGCTCTGTAAAAACCTCTTCCGCTAGCCGTAGTGTCAATCTTCGCCGCAGCACTGTTCCACGCAGTGTGGAGCGTGCGTCCATACCAGTTTTCACTATAAGAAATGGAGGGAGCTACCATGACGGGTCCCAATGCGGGGAGCGACAATGTAATAGGAATGGAGTGTTGTACTCCCCAGTTCGCCGTGTCCAATAGCCTTTTGAAACTGAATGCAGAATCGTAAAACGCTATCTGGTTGATAAAAGTTCCTGTATATCCAATACCTGTTTTTTCGTACCATTTTTGTTGACCTACCGCTTCTTTTCTGGCAAATGGATAACGTGTATTCATCGAAAAATTGACAGTTGGTGCGTTGACATTTACGAGACGTGTATTGTTGTTTTGGCTATGGTTGGCCGCTACGGACAGATTATATTTGCCATCGCCCCACATTTTGCCCCAAGTGATGGATGAACTCATCTGGTTCTGGTAATTTGTGACGGGATTGTTGGCGACGTATCTATTGAACTGTGTGCTACCTGCATTGACACTTGCCGAAAAACTGGTTCCGGGATGTGCCTTTGGATCCATGCTGTGACTCCAGTTCAATTGGAATGAGTTATTTTTTGTAAACTCATCGTTAGTATAAACAGTAGAATTATTCAACAAAACCGTATGCTGCATCTGAAAACTCAGGTTACCCGAGTAACGGTAACGTTGGTAATATCTAGGTGCAAAAGATATCATGTAACCTCCATACGAATATAGGTTGGCTCTTGTCGTCAAGTCCCAATTGTCATTGAAAACCTTGTAATATCCCAATCCTTCCAGCCCCAAACCATAACTGTCGTTGTTGACAAATTGTGGAGGCAGAAAACCCGAATGACGACCTCGTTCCAAAGGAAATATCCCAAAAGGAATTATAACGGGAATCGGCACGCCTTCAAATTCTGGGTAGGCCGGTCCTGATACCGCGATATTGTTTTTGATGAGTTTGAGTTTTTTCGCACGAAAATCAAAGTGCGGCGTGTCAAGGTTACAAGTGGTAAACCGCCCTTTCCAGGCGTAGGCGGTACTTTTGTCCACGGTTTTTACGATATCCGCATGGACAAAGATTTCCCCTTCGTTATAGTACGTGTTTTTCGTGATTAATCGTTGTGATTTGGTGCTTACCGTTATGGAATCCATGATCATTTTGGAGCCTTGCTGGACGATGAGCGGTTTGTTCAATGCTCCTTTTGAAGTGTCCGTGCCACCGTAGGCGGTGATTGTGTTCGTGCCTTGGTCGTAATGGATAAATTGTGCAGTCAGGTCGATGTCATCCTGTTTGCTTTTTATATTGGACTTGCTATATAGCAAAATTTCTTTTGTAGGAACTAATATTACAGCAGAGTCGTCCGCGGAATAATCAAAGACGGAAGTCAAAGAGTCTTTTGAGTAAAAAGCCATCAGTTTTACCCTGTCACTCGTGTCGCCCCAGTTTTTGGAAAAAAGGTAGTTTGGGTCTCGTGGCGTGAGCTTTTTGGCAAATGAAGAAGGTATCGAATCG
>JAATFC010000107.1 GCA_015655435.1 Chitinophagales bacterium
GGAAGGCGTATGACCATGCGCACGCAATACATCATATTGAGCAGCAAACAAACCTTGAATTGCGCCCATCAATGAACCACGTTCACCTGTCAAATCCGAAGAAACTTCACGGATAAAATCTGTTTCAAACAAATATCCGGAACCAACCGCAATACCCAAAGCTATAGCTCTGTCATAAGCTTTGCCTGTTGCGTCTTGGAAAATAGCATAAGAACTGTTCAATCCACGACCTTGTACGAACATGCGGCGTAAGGACGTGCCAGAACCTTTTGGAGCAACCAAGATTACGTCAATATCTGCCGGAGGAATGATACCAGTTTGGTCTTTGTATGTAATACCGAAACCATGAGAGAAATACAGTGCTTTACCCTTTGTCAAATGCTTTTCAATGGTTGGCCACACTTTAATCTGAGCCGCATCACTCAACAGATACATGATAAGCGTTGCTTTTTCAGCAGCTTCCTCGATTTCAAACAAAGTCTCTCCAGGAACCCAACCATCTGCAATTGCCTTGTCCCAGGTTTTGGAATCCTTACGTTGTCCGATGATGACTTTGATACCGTTGTCACGGAGGTTCATTGCCTGACCGGGACCTTGGACACCATATCCAATAACTGCAACAGTTTCGTCTTTCAATATTTCCTGTGCTTTTGCTAAAGGAAATTCTTCGCGAGTTACCACGTTTTCTTCAACCTCGCCAAATTTTAATTTTGCCATAATATCAATGGGATTACGATTTACAAAATAGATTTTATAGGATAAAAAAATAAAAAATTACATACTGAAAATTCCTTCTTTCTGGTCGAGCACTTCATTCTCTTCCGTTTCTTGCGAAGGTTGTCTTTCTTCAAACTCTTTGAGTTTCTTATGAAAACCTTCACTGGCTTTGATGATAGCCACTCTTCCACTTCTTACAAACTCAATCAGTCCGTATGGAGCTAAGGTTTCCATTAAAGCGTTGATGTCGTCGTGATGACCAACAGACTCAAATACTGTATAGTCGCTCCTTATCACTACCGCATTGGCACCATGCTCTCTCAATAGTCTTTCGACTTTAGCTTTTTCTGCGATGACATCGGTTGGTACTTTGAACAATGCCAGCTCCTGCCAGATTAATTCTTCGTTGGTATTGAAATACACTTTCAACACTTCCACCAGTTTTTCTAGTTGTCTTGCTAGTTTGCGTATCACGTCCTCCGTTTCGTTAATCACAATCGTAAAACGGTGTATACCGTCGATTTCCGATGGAGACGTATTGAGGCTGTCAATATTGATTTTCCTTCTGGAAAAAATAATGGCAATCCTACTCAAAAGTCCCACCTGATTTTCGGTGTATATGGTGATGGTAAATTCTTGTTTTTCCTGCATTATGAAGTAAAAATTAAAAAGTCTTTCTCGACTTTATGACTATACTCGCTACTATTTTCGATATTTCATCTGTTTCAATAATCAACTGCTGTAACTGTTCTGCATTGACATTTTCTATCGTATCTCTTATCAAGCACAGCCAATATTTGGTTTCGTTTGCCGACTTCAGTGCTATTATATTAAACTTGGCAAAGTCTCTAATAGAACTGCCAGCACTACCCTCCACCAAATTTGCACCAATAGATGTAGCAGACCTTACAAGTTGCTCAAACAAGGAAGAGTAAATTTTGTCAAAATGAGTATTGGAAATGAACTTGATAACAGCTTTCGCCAAATAATAAGCACGGTGTCTAATATTATATGGCACATCTCTTTCGTCTACCGTAGAAAAATCCAAATCCTCATTGCCCTCCATTTTTTACTTTTTACTTTTGCCTTTTATCTTGTATATTATTTCAGCCTAATCTCGCTAACGCTTGCACCTTGCGGAACCATTGGGAATACGTTGTTTTCCTTGCCCACGGTCACTTCCAAAAGATAAGCACCATCCGTGTCCAGCATTTCTTTCAAACCGCTAACCAAATCTTTACGTTCGTCAATACGTTTTCCGGGGATTTTGTAGGCATTTGCCAATGCCACAAAATCGGGACTGTCAATATCGGTGAACGAATAGCGCTTATCCATAAACAGCTCCTGCCATTGGCGTACCATCCCCAAGAAATGGTTATTGAGAATCATGATTTTCACGCCGATTTTATTTTGCATGATAGTTCCCAGTTCCTGCAATGTCATCTGAAAACCACCGTCGCCCGATATGCTTACGACTATTTTTTCCGGAGCTCCAATTTTGGCTCCCATGGCTGCCGGTAGTCCAAATCCCATAGTACCTAATCCTCCTGACGTAACGTTGCTTTTGCTATGATTGAATTTTGCATAACGGCAAGCTACCATCTGGTGTTGACCTACGTCCGTTACTATAATCGCGTCCCCTTTTGTCAATTTGTTCAACTCTTTCAATACTTCACCCATCGTCATTTCGTCCGTAGTAGGATTCAGTTCGGGTTCGATTACTACTCTGACTTCTTCCTTCTCCAGCGTTCTAAATTCGGCTAACCATTCGGTGTGGTCATGGCTTTGTATTTTTTTCGTCAGCAAAGGCAAAGTCTCTTTGCAATCACCCCAGACCGGAACGGTAGTCTGTACGTTTTTGTCAATTTCTGCTGGGTCAATATCGAGATGTACTACTTTTGCCTGTTTGGCATATTTATCCAAACGCCCCGTCACACGGTCATCGAAACGCATACCAACGGCA
>JAATFC010000318.1 GCA_015655435.1 Chitinophagales bacterium
ATACCAATATCAAAGGAATTACAAATTGCGTCTGGAGATAAATCGGCGCAAACTTGAAATGTAAAAACATTTCCCTATTCCAAACTATAAAAGGAACGAAAAACAATGAAAAGCCCAATATTGAAAACAGGATAAATTTAAAAACATCTGCTTTTTTCCAATATGACATTCTTGAAATAAAATAAATACCAAACGGGAAGACTAGAAACAACCTAGTGCAAAAAAGTATGCCTGTAAGCAGCCCCAGCAAAGCATAGTTTATTTTTCTTTTTGATTGCCAGTATTGTTCAATAAAAGTTACGAATATCACCGACAACATCAAGTTATTCATCAAATCACTCCGCGCTGCAACTTCCCACCAATAACACGGAGATAATGCAAGCAATAGCAAAACAATAACGGAATCAAATGTTTCCTTGAACTTTAACAAGAAGTAAAAAAGCAACAACAACATTACAATATGCGCAAATATCTCGTCACCCAAAAGATAAAACGGAATATGCAAAAATTCCCATGCGGGGAAAGGTGATGGATATTGCCCCAAATGCGTCTTTGCCGCATATGGATATTGTCCACGCAAAAAATAATCTGCCCAATTATACAAAGCAGACCATCTGTCTACTTTTACATGCGTTGCAGGTAACTTTATTTTTACAAAAACGATTAATGCAACTATAAGCGAGACTATAATGATGGGAATGATTTTCAACAATGGCTTATTGAAAACCACTTTTTTTTGTCCAATATAGAAATAGTAGCCAACTATAATAAAGATAAAATAACCAGCGGATAAAACGATATTATCATTGGGTACATATTTGTAGACAAACAATGTATTGGCCAATAAATAGCACAATAATGTAATGAGTCTAAATGGTAATCTGGACAGTAGTTCTTTCATGGATATAAAAAAACATGGAATCCAATCTAGTACGGACTAGAAAGAATTCCATGTCGACTAAAGAATTATAGTTCTACTTTTTTTTGAAAAGATTGTTTGGGAAAACAACATCGCCACCCAACTGCTCTTCGATACGCAACAACTGGTTGTATTTTGCAATACGATCCGTGCGGCTTGCGGAACCTGTTTTAATCTGTCCACAATTCAATGCAACTGCCAAGTCAGCAATAGTCGTATCTTCTGTCTCACCACTACGATGGCTCATGATAGAAGTATATTTGTTGATTTGAGCCAATTGAACTGCTTGAATAGTTTCCGTCAAAG
Organism: Chitinophagales bacterium; assembly: GCA_015655435.1. Lineage (GTDB taxonomy): Bacteria > Bacteroidota > Bacteroidia > Chitinophagales > Chitinophagaceae > Rhizosphaericola. The sequence continues at coordinate 1,226 of JAATFC010000318.1, forward strand.
TTCCGATTTGGTTAACTTTGATTAAGATGCTATTTCCGATTCCTTCTTCAATCCCTTTTTGCAAACGTTTTGTATTGGTAACAAACAAGTCATCACCAACCAACTGAACTTTAGAACCAATAGCGTCAGTCAGTTTTTTCCAACCATCCCAATCGTCTTCCGCCATACCATCTTCAATGGAAACAATAGGATATTTGTTTACCCATTCTTCCCAATATTTCACCATATCGTCAATGGAAATAGATTTCTTCGTACTCTTGTAGAAGTTGTATTGACCTTCCTTGAACATTTCGGAACTAGCAGCATCCAACGCAATGGAAATCTGGCTTCCGGCTGAGTAACCAGCAGCAGTGATGGCTTCCAATACCGTTTCAATTGCTTCTTCGTTGCTCTTCATTTCAGGTGCAAAACCGCCTTCGTCTCCAACGTTAGTACTGTAACCTTTTTTCTTCAATACGGTTTTCAGATTATGGAAAACTTCCGTTCCCCAACGCAGCGCTTCACTGAAAGAAGATGCACCGTGCGGTACAATCATGTATTCTTGATAATCAATACCGTTGTCGGCATGTACACCGCCATTCAAAATGTTCATCAACGGAACGGGCAATACCGTTGCGTTAACGCCGCCAATATATCTGTACAAAGGTAATCCAGACTCTTCCGCACCTGCTTTCGCAGCAGCCATGGAAACAGCCAATATCGCATTTGCACCCAATTTCCCTTTGTTTTCCGTTCCGTCCAAAGCAATCAAAGCCCTATCCAAAGCGACCTGGTCGCCCACTTCCAAACCTTTCAGGTTCTTGGCAATGATTTCATTTACGTTGGCTACGGCTTTCAATACACCTTTACCTACATAGACGGATTTGTCATTGTCCCTCAACTCCACTGCTTCGTGCACGCCGGTAGAAGCTCCGGATGGAACTGCGGCACGGCCAAATGCACCACTTTCCGTAATGATATCAACCTCGACGGTAGGATTACCGCGGCTGTCCAATATTTGTCTTGCGTGTATGTCAAGAATTTCACTCATGATTGATTGATTTTAATAAAGTTTCGCAATGATATTCAATTTTCTGTACTTTGGCAAGCAATTCGCAGGATAAATTATGCGAAAACCATACCTCGCGCCAACTTCTTTTATTGCAAATTTCTATCCTAATGATATTCAAAAAGATATGCTTCGCTGCATTCATTGTGCTATTCAGCCTTGCTGCATGCTCCGCCCAAAAATTGAGAAAAGACCTTTACAACAATCCGGATTGGACAAAATCAATCGAGCCGTTTCGCATCACGGGAAATCTTTACTATGTGGGAACTTACGATTTGGGGAGCTATCTCATCACGACGGAAAAAGGAAACATTCTTATCAATACCGGAGTG
>JAATFC010000170.1 GCA_015655435.1 Chitinophagales bacterium
GTGATTAAAAAACAAGCGGGTCTTTTTTCGGTTTTAGGAGGTAACGCTATAACTGCAACAACTAAAACTATTACGATTCCCAAAGGTAGTCAACCATTGCGTTTGCTATTGCCGGATAGTACTTCGGTATTGCTTAATGTGGAGTCTTCTATTACGTTTCCAAACGATTTTGGAGGAAAGGAAAGAAAGGTAACCTTGTCGGGTGAAGCCTATTTTGAAGTGAAGCATGACTCGTTACATCCTTTTATAGTACATACGGGCAAACACAATGTGTGCGTGTTGGGTACACACTTTAATGTCCGGGCATACGAGGAGGATGCACTTGCTAGAGTGACACTTACAGAAGGAAGCGTAAGGATTGATAAAAAGATTGTGCTTAAGCCAGGGCAGCAGGCTGTTATCGGGACTGGGGAGACTGTCTTGGACAAAACTCCGGACATGGATGAAGCCCTCGCATGGAAAAACAACGAATTTGTTTTTAATGGAGCAGGTATATCTTATATATTATCTGAACTTTCAAAATGGTACAATTTCACGATAGACTATAAAGCAAATATTCCAGAGGGACACTTTTCTGGTTCCATTAGTAAAAGTAGCAATCTCCTAACAGCATTGAAAATACTGGAATCGGGAGATATGCATTTTAGAATAGAAAGAAATTCTGTAATCGTTTATTAACCCTCAAACTAATATTATTATGAGTTAAGACAAACAACTTAAATACTTAACAAGGTTAATTACTTAGACATAAAATGCCGGTGGCTCTTCACTTCACACCGGCACAGCGATTAAGTAATGACATAGCACCCTAGTACGGATACTTTATTGTTAAACTAATCTTACACGAAAATATGATAAACTTGTCATATGCCGCCGCTTACAAGAATAAGCAGGCATTAAAAATCTGGTTAATTATGAAATTAACAGTTTTCTTTATATTGGTTGCCTGCTTACAACTTTCTGCAAAAGCAAAGGCACAGAACATTACATTCTCTGGAAAAAATTTGTCGCTTGCCGAAGTTTTTCAAATCGTAAAAGAACAAACGGGTTACCGTTTTTTCTATAAAGATGAACTTTTGAGGAATGCAGCAAAAATTAAGCGAGTGGATGTAAGAAATGTTTCGCTACGTAGTTTTCTTGACATGTGTTTTAAGGAACAGCCACTCACTTACAATATTGTAGAAAAAACAATAACCTTAAAATCGTTGTTGAATGCGTCATTTGTCCCAAATGATATCAAGGGGCGTATTGTTGATTCTTCCGGTAGGCCGTTGGCGGGTGTAGCAATTACGCTTAAAGGAAGTAGTAAGAATGTTGTTTCAAATGAAGATGGTCAATTTACCATTGATGCTAATCAAGGGGATGTCTTAGTTGTTAGGCTTGTAGGTTACGAGACCAGAGAAGTTACGGTTGGCAGTGATGCGAATATTTCAGTGGTACTAGTGCAAGTTGACAGTAGAATGGAAGAGGTGGTAGTTATTGGCTATGGTACTGCAAAACGTAAAGACTTCACAGGTGCTGTGGCGTCCGTAAAAGTGGAGAATTCTCCGATAGCTCTCTCTCCCAATTCAAGTCCGTTGGAGTTGTTGAAAGGCAATGTTTCCGGACTAAATATCGGCGTGTCTAATTCGGCAGGTAGTCAGCCCTCAATATTGATACGCGGACAAAATTCTATAAGTGGCAATACCGAACCATTGATTGTATTAGACGGAGTTATATATCTAGGAAGCCTTAATGATATTAATCCCAATGATATCGCGACTGTGGATGTTCTTAAAGATGCCGTTTCCGCTTCGGTCTACGGATCAAGATCGGCTAACGGGGTTATTGCTATCACAACTAAAAGAGGTAAAAAAGGAAAACCGTCCATCAATCTGAGTGCTTCTTCCGGCGTACAGCAATGGCAACGCAGGCCTGTGATGATGACTGGAGAGCAATGGATTAAATCTGTAAATGATAGAAACGGTTATACACCGGGGTCGACTAATTGGCTAAAACCAGGCGAACTTGAAAATTACAATAATGGGAAAGAAACCAACTGGTTGGATGTCATTACGCGTACAGGCACTTTCGCAAATTATCAAGGTTCTGTTTCCGGGGCATCGGACAATGTGAATTATTATCTATCAGCATCGTATAACAATAATAAAGGCATAATAAAAGACGATAAATTTAATCGGATTTCTGTTTTAAGTAAAGTGAATGCCAAGGTGACCAAATGGCTGGAATTAGGTCTTGACGGGGCTTATAATGTATTGGACTATTCTGGTTTTACCGCCAATATATACCAGGCAGAACAGATGTCTCCTTATGGTGTAATGTATCGAGATGATAAAGGCAACCTTGAGAAATATCCTTATACTCAGTCGGCCACGAATCCATTATGGGGTATTGGGGATGGTACAACGGATAACCTCGACAAGAGACAGAATTTCAGATTGAACACCTATGCTGTGGTTTCAGCACCATGGATAAAAGGACTAAGCTACCGGTTAAATTATTCGGCTAACCTAGATAAGAACAAATCCGGTAATTTTTACTATGAGGATTATTTTGTAGCAGAAGGGGCGGGCCTCGATCGATACGGAGCCTCTGTGGTAAGCGGATTTCTCACCAATGCCAATGGCAGTCTGCAGCAGGTTACTAATTTGAACTATGTTATTGATAATATATTGAATTATAAAAAGTCGTTTGGTCAGCATAATCTTGATCTGACTGCGGTTGCTACGCGGGACTTTACAAGAAATGAAACTACCACTATTTCCGGCTCCGATTTTGCAGCCAATGGTAATACTATATTAGGTATTTGGGGATTGTCAAAAGCTACCGTACAAAAGAATACACTGGACGTCGTCCAAAGAACCAATATTGGGTATCTAGCTCGCCTGAATTATGAATATGCCAACAAGTACATGTTGAATGCTTCTGTACGTAGAGACGGGGCTTCTGTTTTTGGTGCTAACAAAAAATGGGGAAATTTTGCGGCTGTTGGTATTGCATGGCGTATTTCAGGAGAAGAGTTCATGAAAAATGCCACACTGATTAATGACCTTAAGTTAAAGCTTTCCCGTGGACAAAATGGCAATCAGGGGATAGCCCCCTATGGAACCTTGGCTACCGTAGTGAATGCGTCGTCCGGAGGCTATCGATATGAATTTTCCAATACAGGAAGTACAATAAAATATGGTTTGGCGCAATCAGCACTGGGCAATAGTAATCTCGGCTGGGAAAAAACAGCAGCATGGAATTTCGGTATAGAAGGGTCTATATTAAAAAGGAGGATACTTGTGGATTTAAACATGTACACCTCAAAAACTACGGATCAGTTGTTTGTTCAGGAAATTCCAGTCATGACGGGATTCAAAAACATTAAGTCCTCGATGGGACAAGTGAACAACAAAGGTTTGGAACTTTCCATCACTTCAATAAATATTCAAAAGCAAGACTTTAATTGGACTTCCACTTTCAACTATTGGATCAATCGCAACAAGCTGGCACGCCTTTATGGTACGGATAGTGATGGTGACGGTAAAGAAGACGACGATCTTGCCAACAGTCTTTTTATCGGTAAATCTTTGGGTGCTATTTATGGTTATGAACAAATAGGTATTGTTCAGTCCAATGATAATGATTATATAGACTTGAATGCAGCCAAGCCTGGAGACCCGAAATACAGGGACATAGATGGCGTTCCCGGCATATCCGTAAATGATCGAAAAATATTGGGGTATGACAAAGAAAATTTTAGGATGAGTCTGAGCAATACGGTTTCCTATAAAAGTTTTGAATTATACGCGTTAATATCCGGCATATTTGGAGGGAATGGTTATTATCTTAGGAAGAATACCCCTGCATATATGACTCGGTCCGATGGATTCAACCATAATTCAATATATATACCTTATTGGACTACGGATAACCCGACCAATGTATATCCGTCTGCTACTTATACTGCAGATGCAAGGTTTTTAGGTTTGCAGTCAAGGTCGTTTGTAAGAGTTCAGGATGTGACACTCTCTTATACGTTTCGCCAGCCATGGGTACAACGTCTGAGCTTGTCTAATCTACGGTTGTTCTTCTCTGGAAAGAATCTATTAACGTTAACCGGTTGGGAAGGTGGTGATCCGGAACTAGGAAATACGGCAAAGGATACACCCGTTCCAGTTCCTACAACATACACTTTTGGTATCTCTGCTAGATTTTAAATCTCATTTAAACTGATTATTATGAAACGCTTCATAAATATTTTAGCGGTATTTTTTATTTGTTTATTCCTTAATTCCTGCCAGAAAGACTTTCTTACAGAAAAACCGGAAACCTTTTATACAGTTGACAATGCCTTTTCAAGCCAGACGCAAATAGATCAGGTATTGATAAGTATTTACTCCAATATACGGGAGGCTTGGACCAATCCTGGCGGGAGTAACTGGATGGCTATTTTCAAAGGAAAAGGAACGGATATGTTCGATGTGGCAAGTATTAGAAAAGGAGATACTTTTAATAATTACGCTAGTATTAATCCTGATAATACTGTTTTTTACGATATCTACAGTTTTTGGTACGATATTATTAGTAAAGCAAACCTTGCTATCTATTCTGCAGATTTGCCACAGATAGAATGGACTTCTAATGAAGACAAGAATTATGCTTTAGCCCAGGCCAGGTTTTTCAGGGCTTTTGCCTATAAAAACCTAGCGGAGGAGTTTGGCGGAGTTCCTATTGTTACAGCAATTACAAATGTACCCAAATATGATTATACACGGTCGACAAGGGCTGAAACATACGATTTTGCCATTACCGAAATGGAAGCAGTATTGAATGACCTTCCTGTTACGACGGTGGCTGGTGGACGCTTGGTAAAAGGGGGTGCACAACATAATCTTTGTGAACTTTATCTTGCAAAAGGGATTGAATTGGAAGCTCAATCCAATGCTGGGGATGCCAAGACCGCATATGGTAAATCTATCCAATATGGAAATGATGTTATCGACGGAGGCGTGTATAAGTTAATGCAAAGTCGTTTCGGAACACGCGCCAGTGAAACCGCTATTGGTATCTCTGTTTATAAGGGAGGTTCCTATAGTATTGCCAATATTGTAGATACCGTACAACAAGTGACCAATGTTTACTGGGATTTGTTTCAAGAGGGTAACGTTAACTATCAGGATGGGAATACGGAATGTATATGGGCTGCGCAAATAGATTACGCGGCTTATAAAGCAGAAGATGGGGAATCAAAGCTTGCTTATTCAAGATTTTACGGTCCTGTTTTTCGTGATGGAGCAACGGCTCACCTAACTGGTACTAATGAAGACGTTGGCGGTCGCGGGATTACTCAGATGATGCCGACATGGTACACTAGAGACGAAATATACAGCTCGCAATGGGCAAGTGATATGCGTAACAGTGATGCGGTTTGGCGCCGGAGATTTAAGGGAAATGTGACCACATCTCCTTATTATATGAAAGAAGTTCCCTGGTCTGTATTGTATAACGGAAATTCGGATGCTAATACAAATAAAAATAATAGTAGTCTATGCTATCCTGTTTCATGCAAAATAGCTACCGATAAATATACTGGTATTGCAGATGGTCAGGACAGAAGTAATCTGTTTAGGGATGATTATATTATACGTCTTCCAGAAACAATACTTTTGAGAGCTGAAGCAAAACAAAGAAATGGCGATAAGACCGGAGCGGCTAGTGATATCAATCAGCTCAGGACTCGTGCACAATGTAGTTATAAGGTAACGGCTGCGGATATGGATGATAACTTTAATTTGATACTTGATGAAAGAGCCCGTGAATTAGTGTATGAAGAATGTAGATGGAATACTCTATTGAGAATGGGCAAGACAATAGCAGTTGATAGGATTAAAAAGTATGAATATTGGACAGATGCTTCAACTACATTGAACTTTAGTTTTAACGTTTGGCCTATTCCGCAAAAAGTTATAGAAACAAATAAGGATGCTGTGATAGAACAAAACGACGCTTGGAAAAATAAATAATTTTGTCATTCACTTAACTATAAGAGGTGCTAGTGTGTAGATTATGTCTTCATAATAGCACCTCTTGTATTAGTGCCAATTGCTTCATAATGGTTGCAAAATAGTGAATGTAAAATTTTGAGTAGCAACTCGAATATTATTTACGCACAGAGCATGCTCATTATTTTATATCATCAAACGTCTTTCTCAATAGCTGCATCATATAAACATTGATGCCCCATTGAGAAACTACTGGATTATTGTTTGGTGCTGAAGTCCACATATATGGAACCGGACCGAACTCGCAAGTGATTGTTAATTCGTTTGTACCTATGTGTTTTTGTTGTTCAATAATTCTTTTCCACAGATTCATGAAGAAATCAACGGACTCGGACCAATAGGGTAAACGTGGGTCCGGGATCTGCGGACCTTCAGGAAAGCCAACCCTTGCATGGACGTGAATTGTTCTTTGAATAGCTTCGCCCAAAACTTCTTGAAAATTTTCCAAATAGCTCTCCGTAACGCAAACCCAATGAGAAAAATCCGAGGTGATGCTTATCGTTTTATTGCGAAGAAAAATCTCTTGCATATTCTGCGGACAATAACCTATTCTGCCGCGATGTGTTTCATGTGCAATTCGAATGTTGTGTTTATTGCTAAACGATTCTGCTATCTCTAAGACTTTGAGTTGTTCTTCCAACGAAAACCAATCCCTCCCTGAATGCGAATTGATAAGAATTGGATTTGTTTCCGTGCTTAATTCAAGATAATATTCAAACGATTTGCAGAACGCATAGAAGTTGTCACCTTTTGCTTGATGTTGATGGCTGACCATCTGTAATTTATAGTCTTCTAGAAGACGTATCAATCTCAGTCTCTCATTTTTGTTTTCCGGAATGGGTGCATCAATACCGTCGTAGCCAGCTTGTTTCACCTTCTCTAAAAAAACTTCGTTTTCCAAATGCTCGCTGCCCCATTGCGGGCAAAGGATCTTTAGATTCATGTTATGCTTTGGTAATATTGATCAATACGCCGTTACGCGAGGTAATTTTGAATTTAATAGTCCCGTTTTTGTAGGCGCTTGTTTTTCTTTTGCCCTTATTATCCAAAATATAATATGTGGTTTGTGGTTGGAGGCCTTGTATGGTAAAAGAATAGCTGCCTGTATTATTCAATCGAAAAGAAATGTTTTCCTCGTTCCAATCCTTTGCCTCCAAGTCAATTCGCTTGCTAGTTGATTCACGAATAGATACAGACACATTTTCTTCATTATTTGGATAAAATTTTAGCTCGTTATTGTTTTCGCTGATTCCGAATTTTTTGTTGTAGGAGACACTATAGTTATCTGTTGATACTATATAATTATTTTCATCTAGTTGGATTTTATAGTTGATTCCTCTAAGCCAATAGTTAAAACGGGTTCCGTAAAGGCTTGGAACAAGATGAGGATTCAAAACAAATTTGTTCCATTGGGGTTGTATCCCATATATTTCTGAATACAATGCGCAGATGCTCGTACTGATTCCCGCTAGTACGTCAGAGCCTAATCCTTGCTGCGTTGTTCGGCTGTAACGTTGGGAAGAAAGTCCATCTTTTTGATATTGGTCTAGCAGGTTTTTAATGTATCTCAATGCCAACGTCTTGTCGTATTTTATATAAGAGGGGACGCCTAGGTAACCCCAGGTCGGAAATATGTCGCCGTTTTCATAACTATGAAATGGAAAGTTGCTACCAGCAGCTTCGTCTTTTTTAAATGAATCAAAGCATAGTGGCCAGTGAAACAAACGTTCGGCTGTGGTGCGCTGCTCTATTTGATTTAATATTAATTGGATTCTTTGCTGGTCGTCACAGATTCCGGACGCAATCGCCATGAACTGTACGGGAGTTACGAGATTATCGCCGTGAATACTTCCGTCATCATCACGCCAATACACATATTGTTTTTTGCCTGCATCCCAAAATCCACCTTCTTCAATCGGTTTGTTAAATGCAGTTTTTAATCTTTCTGCAACTTGTCCGTAATATTGAGACGATTCTCTATTGCCCAGTATTTTCTCACACTCTGACCATTTCTTAAGAGCCTCATACATCTGCGCATTAACGAAAGCGTTTTCAAAACTTGCCCAAATAATATCCAGCCAATCACTAGATGTATGTTCCTTAATATTTTTGTTCTTCATCTCGAAAATGCTGTTGTGGTTGCTGTCCCTTTTGATTAGCCAGCCCAACGCTTTCTTACAACTTTCTTGGTGAGACTTCAGCCATTCCAGATTTCCTGTAAGGTTGAACAGGTCGGTTGTGTTAATCACATATCCGGTTTGCGCATCTATAGTATAGCCCCACATGGCTTCATAGTAGCCCGTTTTGAAGTTATAAGTACCGGGCATTTCATCACCCGATTCGTTATGCCATCTGGACAGAACACGCCCGTCTGGGTTCATTGCCAAATCTCGCTCCTGATCCAATGTCGCCGCTAGATTTTTTGTGTAGTTGCTGTCTGCAAGACCTAGTGCAATCTGAGCAAAAAACGGTTCATGTAAACATTTCCAATTGGTAAGCCATCCGTTTCCACCGACGATATTATTGTCCACTACACCGTATCGAGCAGTTGTATTCATCAGTTCTCTTACCTCAGTTGCATTGATGTCTTTTAAATCCCCTTTGTCATAATTTTTAAAATAATCCAGATACTTTATCTCAAAAGTCACTGAAACTTCTTCTCCTTTTTTTATGGATATGGGTTTAAATATATTGCCCTTGCCTCGTACGAAACGGTCCAACCGATAAAGCTGTTCAAAGGGTTGGTGACTGACCGATTGTGTACTAACAAATTCGCCTTGTTCCCCATACGAATATTGGGTTGCAATAAAAGCATCGTTCAATTCTTTTGCCTGAATGGACAATCCATCACCCGATTGGTCGTTCCAGAATAGAGCGCCTCCTGTGTGAACGCCATAAGTATCATTGACACCCCTTAGGTATTTGCACCATACCATTCCGCCGTTATCGATAATGCCGCCTTTCCATGTGGACATATTATTGAAATTCCATTTAGGAAAACTTATGCTTTCGACTTGTATGTCACTCAAATATTGACGTGATATTGTCCAGTTTATATGGTCTTTTAATACGTGGAAAGTCCATTTTTCTATTATATTGTTGGCTGCGTCTCCATATTTAATTTTGTCGATTGTTACTTCGTTTCCCTTTATTTGTACAGTCGGTTGGGTCCAAGTTTTTTTCGATGTATAGGAGGATGTTGTTAAGGAAAAGCCCGTATAAGTTCCGTTGGGCGATAGTACATTTTTTTGTTTTACAAATAAACTATTGATATAACAGCCATCGGTATAATCAATATTGAATACTATATTATTTTTCTGGGTAGAAAGATATAGCGTATGGTGCAGTGCGTCATGCTTGATGCCGTCCTGTGCAGCGCTTCGATTACTCACTAAGAAAAATATACATATGAAAGCCGCCGATATTGATTTTACGTTCATTTACCGTAAGGTTTATCGGCTAAATTATGGAAGAGTGTTTAGTGAAAATTCTCCATTTTGGGATTTTTGTTGTCTTTTTTGATAATTTTTATTTGTTTGCCGGGATGCACTACCGAGTTAATGCTATTTACTTAAAATATTTCTGTCAATGTAGATTTCAAATGTTGGTTTCTTATATATTGACTTAATAGATAAAACGGTCTCTGTAGAAACAGAGACCGTTTTATCTATCTATCTAAATTTACTGAAAACACCTATCTTTTGACAAATTTGAGCGAACCTATTACCCTGTTTCCTTGTAAGGTCTGGGCAAAATAGACTCCGGACTGCAGACTTGAAACATTTATAATCTGCGGAGAAGCA
>JAATFC010000287.1 GCA_015655435.1 Chitinophagales bacterium
GATACCGCTACGCAAATGTATCTGGTGCCAAAGCAGTTTTTCAAACCCGCCCTCTTCGCCAGCTTCGAGTAGCAATGGCATCAACACATTACTGATAGCCTGCGATGCAGTGCGGGAAAACCCGGAAGGAATATTCGGTACACAATAATGTATCACCCCATACTTCATAAAAATGGGATGCTCATGCGATGTAATTTCTGAAGTTTCGAAACAGCCGCCACGGTCAATGCTCACGTCGATGATGACGCTGCCGGGGCGCATACGTGCCACCATCTCTTCCGTGACAATTATTGGCGTTCTGCCCTTTTCCGAGCTCAAAGCACCAACGGCGACTTCACAGGTTTTGAGCTGTTTTGCCAATATGTTAGGTTCGATGACGCTAGTCCAGAGGCGTGCACCAAGATTGTTTTGCAGGCGTTTCAGGCGATAGACGTTGTTGTCAAAAATCTTGACGGATGCGCCCAACGCCATTGCCGTCCGTACCGCATATTCCCCGACGACACCTGCGCCAATGATGATAACCTTTGTTGGCGGTATGCCGCTGATGCCGCCCAACAGAACTCCTTTGCCGCCGTTGCCACAAGCCAGATATTCGCCAGCTATCAGCATTGCTGCACTTCCGGCAATTTCGCTCATGGTGCGTACGATTGGATAAGTGCCGCTGTCGTCTTTGAGATACTCAAATGCGATGGCTGTTATTTTTTTCTTGGAAAGTTCTTCTACCGTTCTTTTCGTCAATGATGCATGGTGCAGTGGCGACATGATAATCTGTCCCGGTTTGAACAAATCAAGTTCCGCCTCCAATATGGGAGCACTTTTTATCAATATGGGACACTGGTATATTCGTTCCCTGTCATAGACAATCTGTGCGCCGGCTTCGCTGAAATCCTTGTCCGAATATCGACAACCCACGCCAGCTTTGGATTCTACCAAAACCTCATGCCCGTTATTGACCAATACGGCAACGGCTTCCGGTATCAGAGCCACCCGATTTTCCTGAAATTCCGTTTCTTTCGGGATTCCAATGCACAGTCGAGCACTTTTGGGTAGGACGTACAGGACTTCCTCTTGCGTCTCGAAGCTTATCGACGGGTCGATGATGGGAATCTTAGGTTTTGACATGACAATCGTATTGGGTTAAGACAGTTTTGTTTCCAGACTTCTTTTGTTATCTGTTTTTGTTGTAAAATAAAGGTGAAGTGTTGTTTCGGGAAAAAGTTCCGGTGCTATTTCCGGCCATTCGACAAGGCTTAGTTGTGAACTTTCAATAGCTTCTAATACCCCGGCGTTGATAGCCTCTTCCGTATCTCCCAATCTATAGAGGTCAATATGGCTGATTGTGCCAACGGTATCGCTTTCGTATTGGTTGATGAGGGCAAACGTCGGGCTGCTGATGTTGTCGGGGGATTGCAGTACGCCATGGCACAAGGCGCGTACAAAGGTGGTTTTCCCCACGCCCATATCTCCATGCAATGCCCACACGCGTACGTCCGAAAAAGACTGCCAAACTTCTTTTGCAATTTTTCCAACCTCACTCAATTCGTACTCAACCTTCATAATGCAAATATCCGAGGATTTGCGCATTTGCAAAACAAGAAATTGCAAACCCGCCAATAACTACTTTTGCAGGATAATGGAAACAATTTTAAAAGGCAAAATCCCCAAAATATCCGCCAATATGCTGGTGTACGCTCAGGACGGAACCGAAATGGTTTTTCCTGTTCCGAACGAACAGTTGCAGATAGGCGATTTGGTTTTGTTGGAAGAAGGTGATTTCATCCCTGCCGACACCAGGATATTGACCGGGACGATTACCGTAAAAGACGAAAACGGAACACCGCAAATATTTGAGCCAAAATCGGTTGCGTTGGGTGGATTGTTCATCACGAAAGGGAAAGCCAAAGGTTATGTTTTTGCGAAAGCGGAAGAAAGCCAGTTGGCATTATCCGAATAGCCACTATTTTTGAAGCCACATTGACGCTCGGCGTTGTAAGATATTGAATGATTATGTCCACTATTGTATGTTTTGATTTTGGAAATACGCGCCACAAGTGCGCGGTATTTGAGGATGGAAATTTTGTCAAAGAAATTGTGCTTACGGACGGAAGTGTGGAAGCCGTGTCTCAAGTATTGGAAAAGGAGCGTCCGCAATACGCCGTATTGTCGTCCGTTGTACACCACGACCCAGCTATCGAAACCATATTGGCAGAAAACACGCATTTTCATAAAATCTCATACGAAAGCAAAATGGCTGTTGGCACTCCATTTCCTACCAAGAAGAGTGTCGGTGCTGATCGTTGGGCATTGCTGTCGGCAGCAGCCGAACTTTTTCCCAAAAAGCATTCCCTGGTGATTGGTTTGGGCTCTTGCATTACTTATAACTTTCTCAACAATATGGGACAGTTTCTGGGAGGTAGCATTTCGCCGGGGCTGCACATGCGTTTCAAGTCGATGAACGATTATACAGCATTGTTGCCCTTGCAGGAACCGCAGTGGAATTTTCCTTTGGTGGGTTACGATACGGCAACTAATCTTTTGAGTGGTGTTATATTGGGCATGAGCAAGGAAATAGATGGTATTGTGGATATGTACAGGGAAAAATACAATAATTTGCAAGTCCTTATGACGGGCGGTGACATGCCGTTTTTCTCTCCTCATCTGAAAAATGAGATATACACTGACCCACAGTTAGTTTACAAAGGAATCTGGTCTATTGGCAAGATGAATCTGGGGTATTGAGGGAAGTCCGAAAGGAGGACCCAATTAAAGAAGTCATAATTCAATACTCATAATTGATAATTCATCTCTCACAACTCTTTTTTACTTTTGCCTATTCAATTTATGTTCATGCAAGGTAGATGGCTTTTGTTTATTGGTTTGGCGGTCTTGTTGTTTTCCTGCGAAAACGACATTAACGAAGTGCGTGCTTTGGATACCAAAAGTACCAAAATCGAAACCGGTACAATGATTAATGCCTACATGAGTACGGAAGGCAAACTGCAAGCACACCTGACCGCTCCTGTCATGAAGCGTTCGACGAGCGATTCCAATATGACTGAATTCCCGAAAAGCCTGCACGTCTATCTATACGGCGACAGTGGCAAACAAATAACGACCTACATTTTTGCAAAATATGGTCGTCATATCGGTACGCGTAACTTGATATTCTTAAAGGACAGCGTGTTTATCTATAATATCAACAAGGACACGCTTAGGACTTCTGAATTGTATTGGGATCAAAATACCAATAAGTTGTACACGGACAAAGTTGTGTGGGTGCATCAGATAGCACCGGAAGAGCGGTATATCCATGCCAAGAATGGAATGGAGGCATCTTCCACTAATTTCAACAATCATACTTTCTATGATCCACAGGAAGATAGTTTTATTAAATACAGTGAGGCTGCGCTCGGTCCGGGCGGAGTGAAATAGTTTTGCAAAAAAGCACTAAATCTGTTTAGCCTTTTTCACATTTAACCACATAGTGACATTAGAAAGCATAGATTTTGTTGTTCTACCAAGTTTAATAGCTTCTCTATTAGGAAAAACAATAGTATTTTCATCAAAGATGAAAATCTGGATACTGTTATATTTCTCTAGGTTATTAGGAAAACTATGTTTCTATGTGGGAGGAATAAAAGGTTAAACGAGTTCAATCTTTTATTTTTTGCCAAAATCTTTTTCGACTTATTGATTTTTGCATAATTTACACTTTATGCCACAGCAGACCGCCCTTATTGGAATCATAGTTTCGTTGTTACTGGTACTTTTTTTTGCCGGTATGGAGATTGCTTTTGTCACTGCCAACAAGCTCAATATCGAGCTGCGCAAAAAACAGGGAAAATCCTCGGGAATCATTCTGTCCAAATACAACGAACATCCTACCAATCTCGTGGGAGCGTTGATTGCGGGCATGGTACTTTCGTTTGTGATATACGCTTTGCTGTTTCAGGAATTGATGAAACAGACGGTCTGGCGACCCATACATTTGCAAAACGAATATCTGGTCGCAGTTTTCAATTTCTGTATTGCGTTGCTGTTTGCGGTATTGTTTGGACGCTTGCTGCCACGGACTATCTTTAGTAGAAACGACAAATTACTGTATTTCTTTTCGCCCATTATGCAAATATTGGTTTCGATATTGCTGCCGGTAGTTAAGCTGTTTTCGGGTCTTTCGAAAGGTATCTTGATTTATCTTTTCAATGTCAATAAAAATGCTTTGGAAAATTCTTTCTCCAAAGCCAATATTGAGCAGTTTTACCGTATCGGGAAAAACATGAATGAAAACACGCCCACGCAGGAAGGAAATGCCCGTCTGTTTGAAAATGCGCTCTCGCTAGCGAAAACCACGGTACGCCAATGTCTTGTGCCCAGAACAGAAATCATCGGAGTGCCTGACTCGATTAGCATCGAGGATTTGCGTCA
This sequence comes from Chitinophagales bacterium, assembly GCA_015655435.1. Taxonomy (GTDB): domain Bacteria; phylum Bacteroidota; class Bacteroidia; order Chitinophagales; family Chitinophagaceae; genus Rhizosphaericola. Next base: position 4,426 of record JAATFC010000287.1, read on the forward strand.
GCGTTTTTTGGACAAAAAAGTGAGCCGACTGATTGTGTACAAAGACACGATGGACAATATCATCGGCTACGCACATCAACTAGACCTATTCAAAAAGCCAACTGCGCTCAGCAGCATATTGATGCCTGTATTTATCGTGCCGGAGTCCATGAATGCCATCAACCTGATGTCTAGTTTTTCCAAGGAAAGAAAAAGTGTGGCTTGGGTCGTTGACGAATACGGCGGCACGGCCGGTATCGTGACGATGGAAGATATCGTGGAAGAGATTTTCGGTGATATACACGATACGACATTGGCTAATTATCTGGTCGAGAAAAAGCTTTCCGACCGCGAATATATCTTTTCGGGAAGGTTAGAGCTGGACTATCTCAACCACGAATATGCACTGGACTTCCCCGCCAACCGCAATGCGGAAACCCTTTCTGGTTATATCATCAACCGCAACAAGACAATGCCAAAAGTCAACGATAGAATCATCATCGAGGACTACGAGTTTGAGATACTCAGTGTGACGGATACGCGCATCGACAAGGTGCAAATGAAAGTCTTGCGTTAAATGTGAAAATGTATTTTGTCAGCAACTTGAGACTTTTAACTTTGTGCACCGACAATCAACAGCAGATTAATGATAAATGATTTATTAAAGAGAGGCGGCGACGAACAGACGGCGGAAATGTCATTTGTAGACCATCTGGAAGCATTGCGTTGGCATATCGTACGGTCTGTTTTGGTAATACTGGTTGTGGCTGTTGTTATCTTCGTCAAGATGAAATGGGTGACCACCAATATACTTTTCGGTCCACTCAATGCAGATTTTGTAAGCTATACGGGGTTTTGCAAATTCAGCCACTGGGTTCACGCAGGCGATGCGTTTTGTTTGCCTCCTTTGGAGATTCAGATGCAGGCAACACAGTTCGGAACACAGTTTATCAGCAGTTTTACGATTGCCATATTGGGTGGGTTTATCATTGCGTTTCCTTATGTTTTTTGGGAATTCTGGCGTTTCGTCAAGCCTGCGTTGAAGCCCAACGAACTGAAAAGCACACGTTTTGCCATATTCTGGGTTTCTTTCTTTTTCTTTATCGGGGCGGCTTTTGGTTATTTTGTATTGAGCCCCTTTACATTCAATTTCTTGGCGAGCTACCAGATTAGTGACAAGAATTTCATCAAGACAATACCTACACTTGACGACTATATCAGTAACATCACCAATATCATATTGGGTTGCGGTATCGCATTTGAAATGCCCGTATTGGCATTTGTGTTAACGAAAGTTGGCTTGATTACGCCTAGCTTTTTAAAGACTTACCGCAAATACGCCATTGTTGTTATATTGGTCGTGGCGGCGGTTATCACGCCAAGTCCGGACTGGATTAGCCAGACGTTGGTGTTCATCCCGTTGTTCAGTCTGTATGAACTGAGCGTCATCGTTTCCAAAAAAGTTTACAAAGAAGAACTCGCGAAGGAAAAAGAAGAATGGAGTTAGGTAAATGGACAATGAAGGATTGATAGTTGACAATGAAAGTTATAGTATTGCCAACTATCAATTAGAAAAATATCCCATTTCGAAATCCTCGTCCGACAGTTGGTCTTCCGCGCTTTTCAGTAAGATTTCTGCTTGCTCTGCCTTGTCCTTGGGCACGAACATTTTGATGCCGCCGTTCGCGATATTGAGATGGGGCAATACGGTGCTGACCGTCTCGTCCTGCAAGTAAGCAGGAATGCCATTGTCTTCCAATAATCCTTTGGCAATGTTGGCAGGAATATAGTTGTTGTATTGGCGTATCTCGACAAAGTCCATTTTTTATAATTTTCTATAAAGTTAGGAAAATCAATATGCGCTTATCGATATATTTTTTATCGTCGTTTTTGGTCTTGTTATAGAACAGGTTTAAACTTTTAAGAGTATAAGAGTGAAAGCCAAGAAATGCCAATTCAGCCAGCTGTTGTCGAGTTTATCATACCTGACTAACAAGGTTCTGAAACCGTCTATCCAAGCAAAGCATCTTTCATTTACAAACCTGGTTTTGTATGCGTCGTTATGGTAAAAACGGGATGGACCTCTTTTTTTGCTTTTTCTGTTTCGTGTATTTTCTTTGATGTTTGGTAGAATATTTCTTCTTTGTATGGCGCGCCGCAAAGCCTTGCTGCCAAAGCCTTTGTCCGCATTTTGGATGCTGTTCTCTACGCAAATACCTTTGCAGTTTAACTGTTTTATCATCGTTGCATATTGGCGGACTATCTTGTATTGGTCGTTGTGGTTGCCACTGATGATGTCTCCGCAGGCAATTGGGATCCCGTTGCCGTCTGTCATGACCAGTATATTGGACGTCCGTCCCTTTTTGCGGTGCTGGTACGCGGCGCTTTGTGCCGATTTCTTGACTAGGGAATGAGTGCCGTCCAGGTTCAGTTTTTCCGTATCCAAATAGTCGCGCTGGACTTCTACAAAAACGTCGAACATGTTTTGGAACACATGCTGTCGACACCATTTTCGATAGAAATAATAAACAGTCTGCCAACTGAAAGGTGGTCGAACACTTTCAATATCAACGAACAGATATTGCCATTGGCAGCCGGACTTTAATTTGTACACGATGCACTTAAATATATCCTCCATGGAAAATCGACTTGGGAATCCTCGTCTGTTCTTCGGTACAAACGGAAGAATGCATTTTTCTATCTCTACTTTTGTTAAGTTTGCATACTTGCAGGACATAGGCTTCAATTCATTGGTGGTACAATAAATTTAGCGATTTTGTTCTGCAAGTTTTTGTTTAAATCAGTTCATAGTATATCGCGTACAAAACTTTTATGAGAGCTACATATTGTCAAGCTCGTTGATATTCATTTCCCCGAAAATCACTGTGGTGAAAAAATTATCTATACACAGGGACTACCAGCATCGCAATGGTTTGGTTGTCTTTCTCCATAAGGGAGAAAGATGCGATTTTTTTATCTAATGATTGATTGATGATTTCGATTCTTTCCTTAATCATGGCGATGCCGAGTGACTTTCGTTTTGTGAGAAAATGCTGATTTTCTCTTTCCTCTATTTTTTTCTTTTGTAGACCTAATCCATTATCGCTTATGATGAATTTTATGCTGTCGGTTTCTAACAGAGCTTGTACGTTCAAAAACAAATCATTTCGGTCTGAATTTCTTAATCCGTGATGAATTGAATTTTCTATCAGCGGTTGTACCATCATAGGCGGTATTTGCAAAGTAGAAAAAGAAACATTGTTTTCTATTTCGAATGAATAAGTAAATCGCTTTGGAAAACGAAGCGCTTCAAACTCTGTATATAATTTAAGTGCGTTCCATTCGCGTTCTATGTTTACCAATGGTTGTGTAGTATTTTCCAATATTAGTCTGCAAAGAGTAGCAAATTTTTGTATTAACCTGCTTGCTGTTTTCGAATCATTTTCTACTACATATGATTCTATTGAGTTGAGTACGTTGAAAATAAAATGCGGATTCATTTGTGCTCGCATGGCTTTTAGTTCGCTTTGCGTGAGTTGATTTTGGTATATCAATTCCTTTTGTTTACGTTCCGCAATGTGCTGTTGCTTTTCATGCTTTAACTGCAATTGTTTCAGCCTGTTTCTGTATATCAGATAAATACATAATGCTACAACTATTGCTAAAGCAAGTATGGCATAAGTCCATAATTGTTTGATGTGTTGTCTCGCTGTTGCTTGTTGTGATTTATAAGTTATTTCTTTTTTATCGAATTGATAATTGGCCTCAAGTTCTGCGATTTTGTTTTTCGATTCTTGTGAATAAAGAGAGTCGTTGATTGTTGACGATTCTTGCAAATATCGCATGGCCAACTTATAGTTACCTTTAGCTTCGTACAAATCACTCAATTGTTTCAATGCAATTGTAAGCGTACTCTCATCGTCGGATTGTTTGCTTAATGTTACGGCATTATTTAAATAGGATTCGGCAGTATCTAATAATTGTTCGTGGCTGTTTGTGATAATATTTTGTTTTAGTAATTCTTGTTGTGTGGTTTTGTTTTTTGATAGCAAAATATATGTCTTAGCTATCTCGCACAGATTAGCTACTGCAATAGGATAATTAGGATTAATCTCATCCCATATTTTCTTAGATTGCAATGAATATCGAATGCTTTTGACAATATCGGTTTCTATTGCAGCCAATTCGTAATAGTCTGTGGCTTCACCAACTTTATCCTCATTCTTTTTATATAAATCTAATGAAGATAAAAGATATTTTCTTGCTTGTAAAGTGTCTTTGTTTATTAAATAACCGTTTGCAATTGTTTTTAACGCTAATGCCTGATGATTCAAATTATTCTCTTCTTTCGCAATTTCTAATCCCTTTAAAGAGTATTGCAACGACTTAGAGAAATTGTCTTCATTATTATAGACACCAGCAATGTTTATATTGTTTATGGATAAATTGTATTTATCATTTGCCTTTTCAATCAGTGGCATTGCTTGTAAGTAATATTCCAACGCTTGCTTATCTTGTCCTCTTCGCTGATAAGTAGTTCCAATATTTATTAATGCAGAATATTCCCCTTTCAGATATTCTATTTCTTTATAGGTATTGTAAGCAATATTGAAATGATAGATTGCGGAATCATAGTAGCCTTTATCAGATAAAATATTCCCAATGGAAATATGAAAGGACGCAATGCCTTTTTTCCAATTTATTTTTTCGCATTGTAATAAACCACTTTTCGCAATAATAAGACTTGTGTCGGGATTTGTAGAAGCATAGGCATCCCCAATACGGTACAAAAATTTCAATCTGTCCGTATCTGTTTTAGCAACTTGCATACTGTGATGCAACGAATCTATCAAATCAAATCTCTGCTTTTGTGCCGAAACAAGATTCAATATGAGAATAAATAAGAGGGCAAATATGATTAAAACCTTCTTCATTTTCAAAGAGATTAATTTGTAGTAAAATTCAAAGCGAGCGTCGATCTGTCCGAAATAGTCAGTTATGTCATACGAAATTATACAAAAAATATTGGCTAATACGAATGCTTCGCTCATTCGTATCCCATGTTCACTCATTTGTATTGGCAGTAAACGCATCTTTAAAAACAACAGAAGAGGTTGCCACTACTTTTGAATTGTAACTTATTCTTTCATAAAATCTAAAAAACAAAAACCATGTCAACAAAAAGTATACAAACCAAAATGAATGTCGTGCTTGCCGTTGTCGCTATTATGTCATGTAGCCTATATACATCGGCTCAGAACACCAGAGTTATTCCAGTTAAAAATGGGGTAGGGAACAAGATTAAAATCATGAAAACCGCAAGTGTGGAACAGCCTTTAAAGATTACCTCGCATAGCGATGGCGCTAATATAGCGGGTGCTATACAAATCTTAGGTACGGGAAAACCGGGGTTAAAAATTGTTGTACGACTATATGCCTTTGCCTCTGTAACACCCAAAACCAGTATGTGGGAAACATTTAAGACGATAGTCTCTCCTACAACACCAATTAATGTAATTACGGGTAATATGGCAAAAAAGGGTAAGCAAATAAAAGAACGTTTCTATAATGATTATCATGTAACGATTGATGCTAATGGCAAATGGTATATTCCTGTATTTCAATCATTTGGAAGTCCCGATTGGATTAGGCAAGCTTTTATACCTTTTGCATGGGTTGTATCTGCTTATTCCGAGGATCCAAATTACAGAGATGGAAATAATATAAGTATCAAATTGAAAAGCGGTAATTAATCATAAAAATCAAGAAGCAATATGTCGCCCCAAAGCGAAACATATATCAATATTCATTCATAAAAATTATCAAGATGAAAAATATTTCAAGATCAACAACCGCAATGCTTCTATCGATTGTTTGTTTTTTTATTTCTTGCAAAAAAGACATCCTTCCCTATGGAGAGCAATATAGTAACGCAATATTAAGTGGCAACATTATACCTTCGGATTCAATCGGAAATACGGGCGATTTCTATATTAACCTTTCTTCTTCTGATCTGTATGGACCTAAAAACGATACTACAGGTTGGGGCTTTCCTATTAGCTTGAAAGGCCTTTCCGGGACTAATGGAACAAACGGCATTGATGGCAATAGCATTTTGTCCGATAATGGCGTACCGGCAGCGAGTTTGGGTAAAGATGGCGACTTCTACATTAATACAAATACTGCCGATTTATACGGTCCAAAAACTTCAGGAAGTTGGGGTACGGCAACTAATCTGAAAGGTTTGAAAGGTGATAAAGGTGATCCGGGAACGGCAAATGTGATTTATTCAAATTGGTTTACGCCCTCTACTTGGGCTAAAGACACAGTCTTCGGCGTTTGGGGATTTAATTATTCGGTAGTAGAACCAAAGATTACACAAGATATATTAGACAAGGGAGCCGTAATTGTTTATGGGAAATTGAACGGATACGTTGCATCTGTTTGGCCCAACAACCAAGTAAGCCAAATGCCTATAAGCATAACATATAATGCAGGCACAATTATGACGGATACATGGACCGGTATCGGCAGTTTAGGTGCAGTTAAAATAAGATTTGTAAATAATCAAAATTTTTATGCAGCTATTTCAACATCATCTAGCTTTAGGTATGTAATTATTCCTGGCGGTGTTGCAGTCACAAGTAGCATCAATATTAAAGATTATAACGCTGTAAAAAAAGCGTTTAATTTGAAAGATTAAAACTTTATTTCTAAAACAACCAACAAAATATCTCAATCCAAACTTATTTAGAAAACAACGAACTTCGATATACAAAACAATAATATGATAAACGCTGCAATACTTGATGATGAACCTCGCGGCAGTTGGTTGCTTGAGCAAAAGCTGAAAAGTTTCAGCAACGAAATAAACATAGATGCTATTTATAATTCTCCTGAAGATGCATTAAAAAACATCAGACAAAAAAATATTGATGTTCTTTTTCTTGATGTGGAAATGCCCAAGTTCAATGGCTTTCAGTTCTTGGAAAAATTGGGAGAATTCGATTTTGAAATAATTTTTACTACAGCTTATGATAAATATATTTTGGACGCATTGCATCATAGTGCTGTGGATTATCTATTAAAACCAATAGATGAAGAACAACTCCAAAGCGCTATAGGTAGGTTGGTGAGACGTATGACGCAAAAAAAGACAATAAAAGAAAATAATAACAATAAAGTCTCTAATCCCAATAAAAATAAATTGGCTTTGTCTACAATCGAAGGGATTTATTTGGTTGAAAAATCGTGTATTATTCGAATTGAAGCATTAAGTAATTACAGTGCATTTATTTTATCTGACAACAAAAAAATTATTGTAAGCCATACACTTAAAGAATACGAACGGCTTGTACAAACCGATAATTTTTTTAGAGCCAATCGTTCGACCATTCTCAATTTGGATTATATCGTAAAATACAAACGCGGCGATGGTGGTACACTAGAACTCAGTGATGGATGTGAAGTCGAGGTTTCCCCTCAGAAAAAAGATGAACTTATGGCTCGGTTATTTTAATCTTATTTATCCTGTTTAGGTTATCGTTTTCAATTGATAAGGACGGACAAAATGATTCCCTTTAAGAAGCTATTTTGTGCAATAGAGTGGATGTGTTTTAGTTATAGCAAAAAGCCATACAAATACTGTATGGCTTTTTGTGTTGTAGCAACTCCTATATTATTGGTGTTTATTTTTTGATAAATTTCAATGCAATAGTGTTTCCAGATGCATCTTGTACCTGTAATATGTACATGCCCGCAACCATATTTGAAATATTTATAGTCATATCAGATGATGTCACCGTCGCGGATGCCATTTGTTGGCCGCTCATGTTGACAATACGATAGGCGCTACCAACTTTAGCGTTAGACAGTTTGAAACTGTTAATTACAGGGTTGGGAGCCATATTGACGCTCGTTTTAATTCCATCGAAAACAACAGACTTGACATAGCTTAAAGATTCTTTACTGTCGAAATCTATCTGCTTAAGACGATAATAATAGGTGCCGTTACCTTGTGCAGGATCTGAATATGAATAAGCCAACCGTGAGCTACTTGTACCATTCACCGCTGTACTGGCGACAAAATTGACGTCGTCAAAGTTGCGCCCATCAGTGCTACGCTGGATTTCAAAACCTTTGTTGTTTGTTTCACTCAAAGTGGACCAATTAAGCAAGGCATTGCTTCCTGAGCGTATGGCATTGAATGACTCAAGTGTGATAGGCGTAACAAATGTCTGAAGAATGCCAAATGTAGTACCAGAAATATTGGAATAAGATATTGGTATTGTCAAAAGACCATCTGGCGAACCATCGTTGCCTGTGCCACTTCTGTTTTCCCCAACTGTAGACCAATTGCTGTTGAGTGCCGTTGCAGGAGCTAGATTACCAACCGTTCCAGCATTTTTGGTCAATTGCAGCGTATAATTGCTGCCTTCTATTACAATGCCAGATGGAATGGTAAACTTTCCATCATTGCCAACTGCTGTAGTTGCAACTACATAATTATTGTTATCCAATACGTTGACATATAATCCACCACCATCTGTCCCTGTCCCATTAATATTGGTCGGTCCATCTGTATCCAAATACACGGTTCCAGAAATTGATGGTTTGGCGAACGGCGCGAGTGGCAAGAAAGTAATACGCATATTGTTAATCAGATCCGAATTGGATTTGGTAAGTGTCGCTGTTGGTGGAGTGCTATTTCCCGTAGAATAGGCAGTTAGCATACTTAGTCCATCCGTTTCATTTACGGGCACACCGGTAAATGAGGACGGGAACGTTGTCCCCGCAGGATTGGAAAGGGTAAAGGAGCTAATATTAGTTACCCAATTGGTGCCACTAAATGCCAAAGATTCTTCTTTGGAAGTGATTCCTGTGGCAATGTACCAGAAGTCTGAAGCCGTTCTGCCAGGTTGTGTCATAGGAGTATTGGGTACATCTGTAAGGGTGGTGGTATTACTTGTGCCGTTGTCTCCTGCGTGTAAAAATTCGCCATTACGGGTGTTGACAGAATTGGCGGTTGTATTTTGGTAGGTCGCGGCGCTTACGTTACCATAAACCTCTACAGTTACTACAACCTCATCACCTGCATCGGCAGGAGCATTAATGCCACTGAAACTGAAAGAAGTCATACCTGTAGGCAATCCTTGAGCATCCGAAAGCGTATAGGTGTATATTTCATTTGTCATCAATGAGTTCGCAGGTTGAGGATTATTTGGATTGACGTGGTCCAGATACGTTCTTAGTGCACTGATTCCTGTCATGGACTTGCCGCCTACGTTAATGGTGAAATAATCGGCACCATAATTTGAGGTTGGAAAATTACTTCCGGCAGAATTGATGGATTCTCTCTCGAAATAGACATTGACGATCATAACGCGGTTTGTTCCAACTGGAATATTCCAATTAAAAGAGGAAGGCAATCCCGATTAGCCGCTTCCTTTGTTTTGTGAGCCTTTAGTGCTGCCTAACAGTGAGATATTTTGGGCAAAGCTGTGCCCAAATACAAAAAAGAGTGTTACGA
>JAATFC010000058.1 GCA_015655435.1 Chitinophagales bacterium
ATCAGGCGCTGTGCCGTGTACCGCTTCAAAAATACAGATACGGTCTCCGATATTGGCAGACGGCGCAAAGCCAAGCCCACCAACCAATCCAGCGCAAAGGTCGCTTACGATATCGCCTTGCAAGTTGGTCAATACAACCACGTCAAACAAGTTGGGACGCGTAACCAATTTCATGCAGAGGTCATCCACTATAATATCGTCCGCATTAAGTTCTGGATATTCCTTCGCAACTTCGTAAAATGTTTTTAGAAAAAGACCATCCGTTAATTTGATGATATTGGCCTTGTGTCCGCAAGTCACGCGTGTAGCTTTTTTCTGGCGCGCCATTTCAAATGTGTAGCGGATGACCTGTTCGCTTCCAGAACCCGTAATCATACGACGGCTCACGGCTACATCATTGGACAGCATGTGCTCAATACCACCGTAGGTATCTTCAATATTTTCACGAACGATTGTAATGTCAATCGGAATGCCCGCTTTGCTAAATACGGTATCCACTCCGTGCAAAGTCTGGAAAGTACGCTTGTTGGCATACGTATTCCACGTCTTACGGGCCGTTACGTTGATACTCTTCACGCCTTTTCCTTTCGGAGTTTCCATCGGACCTTTGAAAAGAATGCCCAGTTTTTCAATAGTGTCTTTTGCATCCTGCGTCATCCCATTGCTGAATCCTTTTTCAAACACCCATTTTCCCATGTCTACATAATCATATTCCAACGGAACATTGGCTGCATTGAAAATATCAATAACAGCGTCCATGATTTCCGAGCCGATTCCATCTCCTTTAGCTACCGCGATCTTTAACATTTGAGCGTTTTTTATATTGGTGTTAATGTTTAACGAGTGTAAATCTTACTGATATTGCTATCTTTCCTACTTACCACTTCAATATTTGCGCAATAAATGTAACTGAAAAAACGCTAACTATAATATTAGAAATGCATTAAAATTTCCCTATTTTTATTCCAATGAAACCAATATTGATTTATAGTCCGTCCATTACTGAAAGATTACGATACATATTGGATTTTTTTTGGAAAATAGACTATCAACTCGCCGATTCTTTAGAAGATTTTAAAAATCATATTGGTGCAAAAATTTCTTATTCCACGGAAAAAGCATGCGAAGATTCCTATTGGATTTTTCCGAATAAGCTATTGACGGAAAGTGCATTACAGCAACAAGCTATTCAAGTTTCCCATTGGAATGAACTACCGATTTTCTTTTCAGAAAATGGAGATTTACCGTTTGACATTTTTGCGGCGAGTTTTTATCTGGTGTCGCGTTACGAAGAATATCTACCGCACGAGCAAGACCAATACGGTCGCTATGCGGCATCCAACGCATTGGCGTTTCGGGAAAAGTTTTTGCAATTGCCTCTAGTTGATTTGTGGTTTCAGCAACTGGAAAATATATTGGAAGAAAAATTTTCGGATTATGCTCGTGTAAAAACACGCTTCCAATACAAACCGACATTTGACATCGACATGCCTTTTGCTTTTTTGCACAGAGGATTTTATGTACAGGCTAGCGTTTTTTTGAAAAATATATTGGGCGGCAAAAAAGAAAAACTGAAAGAACAAATCAAAACCATACAAGGCAAACAATCTGACGCATTTGACATTTTTGATTTTCTTAACGTGCAAATGCACCAATATAAATTCAATCCTATTTTCTTTTTCCCCGTCGCCAAAACACATGGTAAATACGACAAAAATCCGCCACAGTCCAATACAGCTTTCCAACAACTAATCAAAAAACAGTCGGAGCTGTTTGATATTGGCGTACATCCGAGTTGGCAATGTGGAGATTCTAAAAACATATTGGTACAAGAAAAAGATTTTTTGGAAAAAACTTCAGGGGAAAAAATAACAAAAAGCCGTCAACACTATATCCGAATGACACTTCCGAAAACCTACCAGAACCTAATAGAACTGGACATTGAGGAAGATTATTCGATGGGTTACGGCAGTATTGACGGCTTCCGTGCAAGCACAAGCAAACCATTTTACTGGTTTGACCTCAGCACGAATAAAAAAACAGCACTACAGATACATCCTTTTTGCTGGATGGACGCCACGGCTTACCACCACACGAAAGACGCTCCGGAAAAAGCACTTGAAAAACTGCAATACTATCTTCAAACCATACAAAAAATTGACGGACAGATGATTACCGTCATGCACAACAACTATCTTTCAGAATTACCGGAATACGTCCAATACCGAAATATGATATCTTCTTTTTGGAAAAAATGCTTCTCCCCGACCGACAACGGCAATACGATATAACACTTACATTTGTAGCTTTAATCAGTAGGAATCCAATATGGGAATCGTTCGGAAACAGAGTTTTATCTCCTCCATATTCATGTATGGAGGTGTGCTTATCGGTGCGCTCAACGTAATGATACTTTTTCCCAAGTTTTTCACGTTGGAAGAGTTCGGACTTTACAATGTATTGTTGGGCTGTTCCTTTTTTTTCTCTGCCATCATCACTTTGGGAAGCATAACATCGTTTATCAAGTTCTATCCCATTTATGCATCTAATCTCAACCCAAAAGAAAATGATCTTCCATTCTGGACTGTAATCGCTTACTTATTAGGCTCCGTTCTGTTTTTGTTGTTATGCTTTTTA
>JAATFC010000067.1 GCA_015655435.1 Chitinophagales bacterium
ACAGTGAGTTGGAAGCGGTTCAGCATATCTATCGCCAATTGCGTGGTGCTGACGCTCCTGATAATGAAACTGCAAGAGGTATTATCGATAAATTATTCTTTAGCGACAAACGTTACGATTTAGGTGAAGTCGGTCGTTACAAGATTAACCGCAAGTTGGGTGTTGATATCAAACCTGAGGTTAAAGTACTGACTAAAACGGATATCATCGCCATCATCAAATATCTGGTTCGCTTGACCAATGGTAAAGCTGAAATCGATGATATTGACCACTTGAGCAATCGTCGTGTACGTACTGTAGGCGAACAGTTATATGCTCAATTCGGTGTTGGTTTGGCTCGTATGGCACGTACTATCCGTGAAAGGATGAACGTCCGTGACAATGAAGTATTTACGCCAGTTGACTTGATCAACGCGCGTACATTGTCTTCCGTTATCAACTCTTTCTTCGGAACATCTCAGTTATCCCAGTTCCTTGACCAGACCAACCCATTGTCCGAAATCACGCACAAGCGTCGTATTTCTGCACTTGGACCCGGTGGTTTGAGTCGTGAACGTGCGGGATTTGAGGTTCGTGACGTACACTATTCCCACTATGGTCGTCTTTGTACGATTGAAACGCCGGAAGGTCCAAACATTGGTTTGATTTCCACGTTGTGCGTACATGCAAAAATCAATGACATGGGATTCATCGAGACGCCTTATCACAAAGTGAAAGACGGAACGGTAGAATTGGACAAAATAAAATATCTAAGCGCAGAAGAAGAAGATCAGGCAAAAATCGCGCAGAACAATGCGCCAATTGATGCAAAAGGTCGCTTTCTGGAAGAAAGAATCATTAGTCGTGAAACAGGTGATTTCCCTGTTTTGGACAAAAATGAAGTAGAATACATGGACGTCGCACCTAACCAGATTGTGGGTGTGTCCGCATCCATGATTCCTTTCATCGAGCATGATGATGCCAACCGTGCATTGATGGGTTCCAACATGCAACGTCAGGCTGTACCATTGTTGTTGCCTCAGGCTCCGATTGTCGGTACTGGTTTGGAAGGTAAAGCAGCTCGCGATTCCCGTATTCAGATTGTTGCAGAAGGTAACGGTGTGGTCGAGTATGTAGATGCAAACGAAATCCATGTACGTTACGACCGTAATGATTTGGATCGTTTAATTAGCTTCGAAGACGATTTGAAGAAATACAAATTGACCAAATACGTCAAAACGAACTCTGCGACTGCCATCACTTTGCGCCCTGCTGTTATCAAAGGACAGAAAGTCGTCAAAGACCAGTTCTTGACAGAAGGTTATGCAACGAAAGACGGTGAATTGGCTTTGGGTCGTAACCTACAGGTGGCATTCATGCCTTGGAAAGGTTACAACTTCGAGGATGCGATTGTAATCAACGAAAAAGTGGTACGTGAAGATTTGTTTACTTCCGTGCATATTGAAGAATACGAATTGGAAGTTCGCGATACAAAATTGGGAGAGGAAGAATTGACTTCCGATATTCCAAATGTATCTGAAGAAATGACCAAGGACTTGGATGAAAATGGTATTGTACGTATTGGTGCACACATCAAGGAAGGCGATATCATGATTGGTAAGATTACTCCAAAAGGGGAATCTGACCCAACTCCAGAAGAAAAATTGTTGCGTGCTATCTTCGGTGACAAAGCCGGAGACGCAAAAGATGCATCCCTGAAAGCTCCAAACGGAACAGAAGGTATCATCATCAACAAGAGCTTGTTCCAACGTGTGAAGAAAGACAAGAATGGAAAATTGCGTGAAAAAGCGCAGTTGGAAAAGATTGAAAAAGTCCACGACGAGAAAGTGAAAGAAATCCGTGAGTTGTTGTTGAACAAATTGCAGACTTTGTTGAAAGACAAGACTTCTCAAGGTATCAGCAACAACTTCGGAGAACTATTGATTTCCAAAGGATCCAAGTTCAATACTAAAAACTTAGGAACTGTCGATTATCAGAACGTCAATCCTTTGGGATGGACTGGAGATGAAGAAACAGATAACTATATCAATATCTTGTTGCACAACTTCAACATCCGTTACAATGAAGAATTGGGACGCTACAAACGCGAAAAATTCAACATTTCCATCGGTGATGAATTGCCAGCAGGTGTATTGAAACTAGCTAAAGTTTACCTCGCTGTCAAGCGTAAGCTGAAAGTGGGTGATAAGATGGCAGGACGCCACGGTAACAAAGGTATCGTAGCCAAGATTGTACGTCAGGAAGACATGCCATTCTTGGAAGACGGTACGCCTGTTGACATCGTGTTGAATCCGTTGGGTGTACCTTCCCGTATGAACATCGGGCAGATATACGAAACCATCCTCGGATGGTGCGGTAAGAAACTCAACATGAAGTTCGCTACACCAATTTTCGACGGTGCTACACCGGAAGAAATCGCAGACTATTGTACCAAGGCTGAATTGCCAATGATGGGTCACTCTTATCTGTACAATGGTGAAACCGGAGAACGTTTCCACCAAAAAGCAACTGTAGGTGTTATCTACATGATTAAGCTTCACCACATGGTTGACGATAAGATGCACGCACGTAGTATCGGACCATACAGCTTGATTACCCAACAACCTTTGGGTGGTAAGGCACAGTTCGGTGGTCAGCGTTTCGGGGAAATGGAAGTTTGGGCATTGGAAGCCTACGGTGCATCCAATGTATTGCAGGAATTGTTGACTATCAAATCTGATGACATCGTCGGTCGTGCGAAGACTTACGAAGCTATCGTGAAAGGTGAAAACATTCCAAAACCAGGTGTTCCGGAATCCTTCAACGTATTGGTTCACGAGTTACGTGGTCTAGGTTTGGATCTTAAATTCGAATAGGATAAAATAAGATTTCAGTTATAAAAGAAACGGTCTAGGATTTACTTCCTAGACCGTTTCTTTTATTTTGTTACAATAACCAAAAATATTTGTTCATGATAACTTAATGGGTTGTTCTTTATTTATTCAATACCATTTCTTTCTTTCGTACTTGTAAATAAAATGAAATGAAGAAAATAAGTACGGCGTTTTTAGGACTGGCACTATGTAGTATTTTGTATTCATGTTCCAAAAAAGACAGTGTTACTGAGACTGTGCCAACAGAAAAAAAGTACAGTATTAGCGAAGATTTTGAGAAAGGACAAAAAACTGCTTATAAAATAGCAGACGTTAAGTTGTACACAGGTGCATGGAGCTTTGACGACGCATTGATAGGTAATCTTGCAGCGGATGCCAAGGACGGATCCCAATCAATAAGGTTACGTACCGGAAATGTTACAACCAATTTTCAAATACATAATTTGAAAAAAATCTTCATTTCTCATGCAAAATATGGAAATGATGCTAGTTCGACATGGCAATTGATGGTATCAGTGGACAGTTTTAAAACGTCAACTCAGTTGGGTGCGAGTATCACAGACACATCAACTACGTTGAGAATAGATTCTTTTGCCAATACAGTTGCTGCACCGGTCCAGATTCGTATCCTAAAATCAGGAACGACAAGAATAAATTTGGATAATATTACTTTCGTTGGAGATGATGAATCAGCAATAGTATTCAATACTAATCTAGATTCGCTAAGCAACACGTATGACACAATTACGCCTCCACGATACGCAGTTTTTGGTAGTGACGCACAGCCGAATATGGGGGATAATTCAAATCTACTGTTTGGTAATCCATCCAAAGCAGATTCTATAGTAAGCATGGCTACTAATTATCTAATGAATCAACATTATTATATTGAATCCTACAATAGTATTCGTGGTATTCCGAATTGGGTAAGTTGGCATATTGATGCTACTAATATTACCGGTGCGGCATCGCGTCAAGACAACTTTGCGGGGTTTGCTGGATTGCCTGCGAGCTGGTTTACTGTGCAAAGCAATAGTTTTTTCAATTCGGGCTATTCTAGAGGGCATAACTGTCCCTCGGCAGACAGAACAAGCAGTTTCAACGCAAATGCGGCAACTTTCTTAATGACCAATATGATACCTCAGACTTCATCTAATAATGAGGGTGTTTGGAACAATTTTGAGGTGTATATTCGTGATCAAGTGCGAGCAGGCAATGAAGCTTATGTGATAATGGGTTCCTATGGTAGCGCAGCTACAATAGCTTCCGGTCATGTAGTCGTTCCGACTAATATATGGAAAGTGGTACTATTGTTGCCTAATGGAGATAATGATATCAGCCGTATAGACGCAAATTCCAAAGTTATTGCCATCAATACACCAAATACCACAAATGTTTCCCAAAATTGGGAAGACTTTTCTGTAAGCGTGGACGATATTGAAAAAGCGACAGGATATGATTTGTTGACTTCATTGAGTACGACATTGCAGAATGTATTGGAAGCCAAAAAATATAAATAATGGCATAAAAGAATACCGCAGATTTTCTTTTGAAAACCATCCTCTTTTAGGAAAGTTCAGTTATAAAAGCAAACAGCTCCGAGATTCTCGGAGCTGTTTGCTTTTATGATTTTTATCGAAAAATTAGAACCCATTATTTTTCAACCACTCCAATATGTAGTTCATTGCCACAGGAGAAAAGGTCTGCGTGATTTTTCCGTATTCGTTAGGCATGCCCGAATCGGCTTCCTGAAAAAGATGGTTGAGTCCTGGTAATTCTTTTATAGTGACTCTTTTGTTACCGCTCGTTAGGGTGCGTATGGCATTTAGATTTTCCTGAGGCAAAACTTGTACATCCTTACTTCCGTTCAATGCCAATATTGGACAAACAACAGCAGGTAAATATTGGGCAGGATTGAAACGGATGATGGAATAGATTTCTGGAGTAATGGTATTGGTAATTGCTTGTTGTATGGCAACGATGTTTCTGTCATTCTTTTCAGGGTTGAGCTCTTGCAGTCTTTCGAAAAAATATTGTTTGACGATAGGCATTCCATGTGACCATTGTGGGTTGTCCAATATGATATTGTATGCGTTTCTAAAAGTCTGTAATCCTTGCTGTACTTCTTTTTGAGAAACGTTAAGCTTGGATTCGATAGCCTTTTTTTGTAACAGCATCAGGCTATCACCACGCACTCCGGCGCCTGCAAGCATAACCACAAATGCAACATCTTTTGGATATGTAGCTGCTACTTGTTGGATGATTCCGCCTCCCTCGCTGTGCCCTGCTATACCAATTTTGCCAATATCATTTCTGGTTTTCAAGTATTCTATGGAGGCATAGGCATCACTTGCAAAATCATCAATAGTGGCAGTTTCATAGTTTCCTTTCGATTTTGCCGTTCCCCTGTCATCATAACGCAAAACGGCATATCCATTCTTGGTCAGAAAATCCGCCAATACCCAAAAAGGTTTGTGTCCAAATATTTCACCATCACGGTTTTGCGGCCCACTGCCCGAAACCAAAACGATGCAGGCCGGTTTAGTTTTTTTGAGTGGTAAGGTAAGCGTACCGGCGAGGTTGATATGAGCGTTTTTGTTTGGAATCTCAACTTCCTCTATATTATAGTCAACGTTATAAGAAGGAGTCTGAGGTCTGTTTAACTGATTAGAAGTGCCGCCGTCGTTGGAAAAGCCCAATACCAAGGGAAGGCTCATTCCGTTCTGGTACAAAGTACCATAGACGGAATCCGTAATATTGGTATATCTTCCTCTGTATATCATATTGGCGGTCTTATAGACGATAGTCAGCGAATCTTTTGTGCTACCAACCGAGTCTATCTGTAGCCCAACCGCTCCCTGTTGAGGACTGTCCATCGTTCCTTTCAATATTGAATTTTCGGAATGGATATGAAAAATGACGGGAATTGCAGTTCCATTGAAATGAAGATTTCCCTTCCAGCTACCGATAGGAAACTGGCTCTTTCCTTCAAGTACAGAAACTATCATCAAGACGGATAACGCTAGTTGTCTGAGGTATCGTGCAGGCATAGGAAAAGGTTGGTTATAAAGGATTTGTTTCCCGAATAGAGTTTTTGTGCGTGTACAATGGTGTTTTGTTGCTCCTATAATTTCTTTAAAAATTTTTTTGTTGGTTGAAAAATGTTTCTATATTTGTACTGTATTAGTATTGTAGTACACTAAAACTGAAATATGGTAACTATTCAAAACTTGCAGTTTGGTTATCGAAAACGAGTACCTGTTTTCGAAAACCTTCGATTGCAACTCAATCCGGGACATATCTACGGGCTGTTGGGCGAAAACGGAACGGGAAAATCCACACTATTGAAACTCATTGCAGGCTTGGCTTTTGCGCAAAACGGGAGCGTGGTTACGCTTGGTTGCAATCCTCAAAAGCGATTGCCTCGGATGTTGCAGCAGATTGCGTTCATTCCCGAGGAATTTGACTTGCTGCCACTCAATATTCCAACTTTCGTCAAGGTCAGCGCACCTTTTTATCCGCAATTTGACGAGAAGTATCTGTACGAATTATTAAAAGAATTTCAGATTCCAGAAGGGCAGGCGATAACCGACATGAGTTACGGTCAGAAAAAGAAACTGCTAATTGCGTTTGGATTGGCAACCAATGCGAGGCTTATCATTATGGACGAACCTACCAATGGGTTGGACATTCCATCCAAAGCCCAGTTTAGGAAAATGATTGCCGCAACGCTTACAGAAGAAAAAATAATAATCATATCTACACACCAAGTGCGGGATCTGGACAACTTGATTGATACGATATTGTTATTGGACGAGCACCGTATCGTATTGGATGCTTCGGTTGATGTAATTACGGAAAAACTATATTTTTCCAATACAAGCCAGCCAATAGCGGATGCACTTTATTCAGAATCTGCGTTCAACAACTATCAGAATATTACTATCAATAACGGTGATGATTATAGTCGTCTGGATATGGAACTCTTGTTTAACGCTGTATTGAAGGAGAAAACAAAAATTACACAACTATTTAACGCATAGGTTATGGACAATTCATTTTCACTGCACAGGATTGGGCTCTTGATGAAGCGTCAATGGGCATCGTTCGGAAAGATTTTTTTGATTGCATTGGGAGCTGTAACGTTGGTTATACTTGGATTCTATCTTTATTATTGGCCGAGTATCAAAAATATTTCTATATATGGTTTTAGTAGAGAAGGTATCGTTAGTTTCTCGTTTCCCATTCCTGTATTTTGCATAATAGGAATCCTATTTGTGAGTTTATCTTCTAGTTGGTATTTCAGTAAGTGGGGGAAGAAAGCCAGCGCTATGGAAGAGTTAATATTGCCAGTTTCCAATTTGGAAAAAGCTGTGTGTGGCATATTATTTACGTCTATAGTATGTATTGGGAGCTTTCTGATTGTTTTCCTTTTAATAGATGGTGGTTACAGGATGTATTTAAACGATTTTGTAAAAACGCTTGACCCTAAAATGACAATCTCGGTTACTACTGAAAATGATAGTTATGTAAATCATATGAGAGACTGTCATGCTGAATCTTTTGTGAAAGAAATCGGTTCATTACCTTTTGTATGGACGATCGTTATAGGATTTATTCTTCAGGGTTTATTCTTATTAGGGTCTATTTATTTTAAGCGTTTTCAGTATATCAAAACCCTATTGGCAGTCTCGATTACCACATTTATTGCTGTTTATCTAGCCGTTAAATGGACTATTTCCATTGAAATGGATAAACATAGGGTATATCATACTTTGCAGGATTTGGAAAACCAAAACGGTAATGTAGTTCCGGTTTTTTGGTACGTGTTTGTCATCGTTGTAATCCTTGTCTGTTATTGGGTTACCTATTTGAGAATCAAGGAAAAAGAAATCTAAAAACAATATACTATGCAATTCAGGGAAAACAAAGCAATCTATTTGCAGATTGCAGAATATATTGGAGAAAATATATTGCTGGAAAAATGGAAACCGGACGACAAGGTCAGCTCGGTACGTGAGTTGGCCATAACGCTGGAAGTCAATCCCAATACGGTAATGCGCACGTACGAGATGTTGCAGAGCAAAGGAGTTATCTATAATAAACGCGGTATCGGGTTTTTCGTTGCGGAAGATGCAGTTATGGAGGTACGACAGATGAAAAAAGAAACATTCATTGATGAAGAACTTCCTGTTCTGTTCCGCAATATGTATCTTCTTCAAATCGATTTTAAAGAACTAGAAACTAAATACAATCAGTTCATTCAAAAAAATTTTTAACATGAAAACAAGCAATAAAGTATTGGCGATATTCGGTCTTGCCATATTGGTGTCACCACTTTTGTTTTTATCAGTTTATGTCAAAGCGCACTATGAGGTAAAGAACTACGGCAGCGATTCAACTATAAATTCGGTTTCTTCTGGAATGATTGCGATTCCAACAAAATCTTTTTCGCGGATAGTCATCAAAGGAAATGAGGCAAATGCTTATTTCTCTTATACCGTTAACAGTAGCAATCATTATGGCGTTAAGATTCCGGAAGGAATGAAGGATGTCACGTCCGTAAAAGTCAATAGTAATAACGAACTGGAGATTGCTGTCAACCATAAATTTGAGAATCATCCTTTATTAGAGATGGTCATCTATGCACCATCCAATAGCGATATAGTCGTAAGCAATATAAAAGACGCAATCTCTGTCTATGGAAACAAAGATTCTCTATTAGTCTCTGTTTTTAATTGCAAACCTTCGGTATATATTGCTGGAAGTTCACGGAACATTCACTTGATTTCGCAAGATGGCAATGCTTCATTAGGTTTTGACCAGCTTAATAATATGGTGCTTGAAGCAAGCGGAAACTCCGAAATCTCTCATGGGAACGGAATAGATACGTTAAAAATAAATAAACTAGAACTTAACCTAAAAGAAAAATCCAAGCTAGTGCTGAAGGGAATGTCTGCCAATAATATTTTCGGAACAATAGCAGAAAATGCCATTTTGGAAGGGATGGACAGAGCACTGGTAAAAAAACAATGATACTATTGGAAATTGTTTGTGTAGCGCGATTAATATTTTGAAAGCGTTAACATACTTGTATTGCTCTTGTCTTTATCTTTCCACAACTAAAAGTTTAGTATGAGAGCTTTGCTAGTGCTTATTGTGAATATTTGGTTGGCGGCCTATGCACATGCGCAGGCGGTATTGCCCGAGGTAACCGTTAAGGATATACCTGCAACGAAACTACGGATAGACCCTACTTATGCGCGTGGCGGCCGGTCTGCACAGATTTTCGATACGGTTATTTATACGCCGCTGGAAACACGAAAAGACATAGTCGTTGGATTTACCCACAACCTGCAAATAAGTGAACATTATTTTGTCTTTTTCGATCAGGATTTGAAAGGTTTGTATGTCTTTCAAAAAGACGGGAAATACAAAACATCCATCACCAAGTTACCACTTACTAAGTGGAACAAACAGGAAGATGGTTATATGTTTCAAAATTTTTACCTGGACAAAGCCACAGAAAGAATTTTTGTTTTTTACAATGACCGTTCTAAAGAGAACGACAAATGGATGACTGTGTTTTCGGCTGACGGCCAATTGGTGAAAAGCAGAAAACTACCGACGAAAATCAGGGACATGAGCATTCGTATTTTGCAAATAGACAGTATTGGCGAGCATTCTCTAGCAATCGCACACTATAACAATCCCAAGGCAAAGTCGGATTCTATTTTAGCAAAAAATCATTTTTATGTGATTCAGGATTGGGATTCTATCAAGTCCAGCATGTTGCCTGTCAATATGAACAAAAACGAAGACCCTCTATATGGTGTGGAATGGATTCAATATTTCCCTAGCCAGATTGTGAACGGTAAAACTATTTGGTCAAGGAACTTTGACTATACGGTTTATCGCTCTGATGAAAAAATGAATCTCGCAAAATATCAGATTTTGCTACCGTTAAGTTATTCCATCGATTCTAGTTTCTACAGAGATACGGCTGCACTGCAATCTTGGAACAAAGCATTTGCATTTTTTGAAGGTAAAAACAAACAGGTTCAGTCTTTTAGCGGTATCACGGAAATGAACAACTGGCTGATTTTTCAATTACAGAACAGAACCTGGCCTGCCCCAATATTGATGTACAACCTGAGAAACCAGCACTTAATAGATTTGGGTAAGGTAACAACGGACAGTTCATCTTATTTCCTTCCGTTGAAGAGTTGGCGAATAGATGCCGTTGACAATGGTTTTATATACAATATGATTCCGGCTTATGAGATGTTTCAGACAAAAGCAGGGAGAGAAGACGCCCCATGGGACAGAAATCCTGTTTTGAAAGACTTTTTTCTCAAACAGGACAGGAAATCCAATCCTGTAATCGTCCAACTCAAAATCAAACCTAACCTTTAAAGCCCATATATGCGCTCAATCTTCCGCGTCTTTTGCCTCGCATGTCTTTGCTGGTGCGTTACCAATACGTATGCCCAAAAGAAAGACTCCACTTGGGTCGGAACCATTGAAGGGACGATACGAGATTCCGTCTATAATTTTGATTTGCAGTCTGCGACATTGACGTTGTACAAGGCCTCTGATTCTAGTTTGGTTACCTATAGTTTGGCAGATGGTTTTGGCGCATTTCATTTCAGTGAATTGCCATTGGGTACGCTGCTGCGCCTAACCGCGTCCTATGTCGGTTACAAAAATCAGGATGTTTTCATACGTATCTCTAAAGACACTAGGAAGTTTACTGTACCGACTATCAATATGGAACGAAGTGGTGACTCACTGAACGAGGTAATCGTAAAGTCGACTGCTCCAATACAGATGAATGGAGATACGCTGGAATTTAATGCGGACGCATTTCATTTGGATAAAAATGCAGTGGTAGAAGACTTGTTACGGAAAATACCCAATGTTACGGTATGGGGTGACGGTTCTATCACAGTAAATGGAAAGGAAATAAAAAGCCTGAAAGTAGATGGCAAGCCCTTTATGGGCGGCGATTCCAAACTGGCCTTGCAAAATATTTCCAAAGGAGCAGTGGACAAAATACAAGTGTATCAAGTAAGCAAAAACGAATCCAATATGATGGATTCTACTGCCGAAATCAACATCAAGCTGAAAGCGGATAAGAAGACAAGTAGTTTCGGAAAGATTGGCGCTGGTATCGGTACGGATGGTCGATATACCGCAGACGGCAACTATACTATCATTAATGGAAAGACACAGATTGGAATTGCCGTAAGTACCAACAATGTCAATGAAACTCCGGAAAGTGTGGAAGCGCAGTTGCGCAATGGAACATTCAAGGGTGTTAACGCGTCTCCGGAATATCAACCTGATTTCAGTAAGGCAGGAGTCAATAAGTTCACGGCAGGTGGCATTATGTTGCAGCACGACTATGTTGAGAATCCTACTTGGAACAATACCGAACGTTTGAGTGCAAACTATTTTATCAGCAACAACAACCAAACCAATACGACCAGAACCAATACGCAATCCTTACTGGGACAGGATTCATCGCAGACCAATCTATCCAACTCAACGGGGCATTCTACGACACTCAACAACCAACTCAATGGCAACTATGTCAAGCAGAAACCGCAAAAAACAATCAATGTTTCATTGAACGGAAATATTACCAAAAATACAAACGACAACCAACAAGAGAGCCAGGTATACAATCAGACCAATACATTGGTGAGTACCAATATTGTTTCCTCTAACTCGGAAACCAATTCCAAAAATATGGGATTGAACATCAGTTTCGAGCACGGACAGGCGGGTTGGTATTCAGATTATAGTAAGCGTTTTCCCTCCAACTATAATCTGAATTATAGCATGAGTGCAGGAAACAGTAGCTCCAACCAGATACAAAAAACAGATTTTACTTCGCTGTTGGATCCTTCACAAAATAGGTTGATAGACCGTCATTACGACCAGAATGGCAATCAGATGTCGCATAACTTAACGGGCTCTTGGGGAGATTTTGTTCCGTGGATATTTGGACGTAGGAGTTTTTTGAAAAATACAACCTTGAAAATAAACAATAACCTTACAATTAATACAAATAGACAAAACAGCCGCGTGAGTGACTGGGATACGAGCTTGCATATATTTCAGGAAAATAATTATCTCACCAATGACAACAGGTACACGACCGTGGATGAGCAGCCGGGGCTAGAACTAACCAAAAGCATCATGAAATATTCCGCCAATAGATATTATAAGTATTTGAGTATCGGCTTGTCTCCAAAATGGCGTTTTTTCAATCAAAAGAATACAGCGACTCAGTTGTTCCAAAACTTCTCGCGTTCTTATGCTCGCTTTATCCCGTCCGTCAATATCAACTATTATAATAACCAGATGGGTGCATACAATGAAAACCTAGGTCTTAGTTATTCCATCCAGTCTGATATGCCGGATTTGAATCAATTGTATCCTCTGGTCGATAGTGCCAATATTACCTACCTTTCCTTGGGAAATCCCAACCTAAGGCCAACAAAAAGACAGGAGATAAGCGTTAATTTTTCACATTGGGATGAGCATAACGGGAAAAATACATTTAATTTTTATCTGAATGCTTCCATTGGTAAAGTGGACAATTTTTTTGCGGATAGTTCGTATACCGATGAGTTGGGACGTACGCGTCATTTTGCCGTCAATGCAGATGGTAACAGGTATTTTTCTTTTAATGGAAATTTCAATAAGGCTGTTAAGATTAAGAAAAATCACCAATTACAGTTTCAGTTCACTACATATGCACGTCTGGACAGGACACCTAATTATGTTAATGAGGTCTCGAATGTCTCGAACGGTTTTACTGCGAACAATACGTTTAATGTTTACTATACTTATAAAGGTATCTGGGCGACCAATATTAAGCAAACGTATAATTACTATCGTTCTAAACAGACCGGAATCAATAATACGATATACAGCAACGTTGATATGACGACTTCATTTAGCAGTTCGGTCAATCCTATATCGAGATGGACGATTGGTTCCAATGTCAATTTCAATAGACGAACGTTTTCGTCCACGGCTGCCAATACATTTACTATTTGGAATGCTTATACAGCTTATCGTCTGTTGAAAGGCAACAATCTGGAATTTAAGTTTTCAGCAATGGACTTGCTCCATCAAAACAGAAACGTGTTCAACTCCGGTAGCAATAATACCGTCACACAAACTTGGACCAATACACTGCAACAATATTTCATGTTCAGCATTTCTTACTTCCCAAGAAAATTTGGGAAGACGGAGAAGAAAGAAAAGGAAACGGAAGAGATTACTTATTAGAACCTAAAACTTGCGACTTTTTGCGGTATTTTCTCTGAATGCGAATAAGCTTCCGTATTTTGCAGGTCTAATTCTTTTGATTACCAAATTTCTTGCAAAATGAAAGGATTCTTTTTGGCTACAGCGTTGACGGTTGCAATATCTAGTTCTTACGGTCAGGCGTTCCTGCAACATAGTCCGGAAGCCGATCGTTGGGTCGACAGCGTATTCAACAAACTCTCTTTCAAAAAGAAAGTCGGTCAGTTGATGGTAATACGTGAAAGCAATACGCAAAATGGAAAACCTGTCTTTTACGACAAGGAATTAAAAAAAGATATTCGCAGATATGGCATTGGTTCTGTCTGCCTATTTCAGGGCGATGCTTACACGCAGGCGCTTATACTCAATGAACTCCAACAGAAATCGAAAATTCCCTTGATGGTCTGCATCGACGGCGAGACGGGATTGGGTATGCGGGTTTCTGCCGTGGGTAAGTTTCCCGACCAGTTGACGATGGGTGCGATGGATAATCCGGAACTGGTTTTCGCTATTGGACAGGCAATGGCGGAGCAATGCAAACGGCTCGGAATACAAGTTGATTATGCACCCGTTGTGGACATCAACAACAATCCAAACAATCCCGCCTCTTAGCAATAAAAGCCTTCCAACCCCTCCGCAAAATATATAAAGAAGGACGACTTATCACGAAAGCGGAGCCGGAAACCAAGGTGAAGAAACAATCTTTTGTAACTCCGAAAATCACGCAGATATAACAAAATGTCCACCAATCGGTGATACAAAAGCCTCCCCAAAAACTGATGGAAATCAATAGGATCAAGCCCACGATCCCGCAGCGAACGGGATGATAGCGATCCGCGATTACTCCCATGGGATCGGAGAGGATGAGTGAAATGGCGCATTGGATGGCCTTCATGCGCCCATACAGCTCCATGCTGACTCCCACACTTTTCGCGAAAAAAATGATGTACGCAAAAAAAGGCATAAAG
>JAATFC010000267.1 GCA_015655435.1 Chitinophagales bacterium
AATTTGATTGGCAATGGATAGTGGAGAATTATTACTTAAATAGTCCAATAGGTAAAATAAATTCCCAGCGATTGCGTCCCGTTCCCGTAAGTTTATGGTCTATCATATTGGAATACCTAATTCCAAAAGTTACGGACTCTTGGTTCCACCATTTCGTATCAAAATAGATTTCGCCGCCAACGCTTCGAAGATGATAAGTTGTCTGGTAACGCAGGCTTTTCAGCGAACTATAATCATAAAAAGCATTTCCTCTTATTCTAAGGAAATAAACCAAATTTCCAAATCCCCAATCCGAATATACAATAGGAAAATGGTAGTTTGCTCCCAACTTCAACATACGCGGATAATTGATGGAATTATAACCTCTCGAAATCGGGAATCCATTGCTATAGCTGTAATTGCCCAAAGTGTCGCGCATCATGTAAGCACCGTTTATCACAATACTATGCGTTGGCAATATTCCCGGTAGATACACATTTCCAACTGTCAACCACAGGTAAGCTTTTGACGTAAACCCCGTTCTATAATTCGTACTTACCGCCACACCCAAATGCGGATATATCTGCTGTGATGCTTGCTGGATATACGTTGAGAAGCTAAGTGTATTACTCCAATAGTTGAATGTCCTGTTACTGAATAGTTTTGACGCGTTTCCCTGCCATTGGATATAGTTTGTATTGGCGGTGGATTGTAACGTCAGATAGCGGTACATTTTTCCTCCGGTAAAATTTAACGGCAATTGCAACCCAGCGTTTGCATTTAGTTCGTTCCATTTGGCTATGCCACCGTTAGACATCTGCGCTTGCCGATTGAATGTTTGGCTGATATTGATAACTGGCAACACATACCAGCCACCATAAACAGTAGAGAATCCAACCGAACTGTATTTCTCATTTCGGTTATAGTTATAGTACAACTGACTTTGCACCGTCCCCAACACATTTTCTCCGTATAATGAAACCGTATAGTTAGGGTCGTCCCAATCTGGTTGCAGACTATGAAAATTAAATGGGTGCGTTAGTTTGGCATATTTTTTTTCTGAAAAAGATGAATCTGCAGAAAGCTTGTCCAATATAGCATCCGAACCTTTTATCTTGGAAAAATACAATGGCAATAAAGTATCTCCCGAGAGATTTTCCACCTTGTTCCATTTAGGGTTAAGTTCCGCAATTCTATAACCATTTGAGGTAAACACAGAGCCCACTACACGGTTTCCTAATTTTCCACCACCGTAAACACCTGTTGGATATTGCCCTACATCAAACGTGTTATCCGAAATTGCATCATAAGCCCACAACTCGTCTTTTCCTTTATTGGAACAACTAAAATACAAAGTATCATTTTGCAAAATCGGATAGCCTAATAACCTATTAGCAGCAGGAACAACAGTTTTATATTGATTCGAAACAAAATCATAGTATCGTATCGACATCGCTCCTTCCCTATCCCTTGCAAAAACATAAAAACCATTTTTGTAAAACTTGGGGTAAGTATGAAACAAACCAGAATCTGACTGGAACGAGTTCAATACGTCACCATTTCTGGAAAGCAACAATATAGTAGAAGCGCCGTCCTCTTTTGCTTCCATGACCACTACGCTATCTCCGCTAGGTGAAATATCAGGCGTGAACCATTTTGTTTTATTCCCAATTTTTATTTCTTTCCCAGATGTTTTATCCAATATGCGAACAACACTGTATTGGCGGTTACCCCAACGAACATCTGGTTGCAATGAACTATAAACTATCTCTTTTCCATTGCTTGAAAAATAATTGTCGTACGCAATGGAACGTGTAGCAATCTTTCGTTCTCCGACACTATCAATCGATACAAATTCCGGAATGGATTTATAGCTGCTTTTTAATGCCGTAACGCCATATTGACCCACTATAGGAAACTGATAGTTGACAACATCATTCTTTTTAATTTTAGTCAAAAATGAAAGACTATCGGCACTAGTAGGCAATGAACTTTTATAGTATTCAAAAGCATTTTTCACAAAAGTCGAAAAATCCACGCCAGCGTATTTTTTCACAGCAGATTGGAATGGATACACAACGGAACTGAATGCCGCCGCGTCATGCGTTACCTTTTGCCAAAAGTCCAATCCGTATTTTTCATAACCATACGCTACCAATATGTAGCCCAACGAATAATGGTCCGGCACATAGTCCACATAAGAGCCGTTTCTGATTTTCTGGTAAGAGTATTGCTTTCCATTACGTATTAATGACGCAAAATCGTTCATAAACAAAGGCAATCGCCCTCTTCCCTGTTTGCTTAATTTGGTTTCGTTGTACACAGCATCTCCCTCGAAAAACCAATCCGGAACAGACAATGCATTGAACAAAGCCCTACCATTTTCACCGAAGATAGTTCCTGCAACTTTGGACAATCCCACATTGAAATTGTTGTATTGCTGCACATGACGGTACTCATGTACTGCTAGATTGGATGCCCAGTTTTGACTTCCCAACGAAAATGGATCAGTCGGTGGCATCAGATAAAACTCACTTCTAAAAGGGCCTAATCCGACATAACCATTGGAATACGTTACGTCCGGTTGCAATACGATGTTTACACGCTTGACTTTATTACCGATATTGGTATTGTTGCGGCTCTGCCATTGTATCAACGATGCCACTTCTCTGGCAGACTGTATGCGGTAAGACGGGAACACGATATTGAATGTATCGTTTCCCATCTGCAGCCAATGTGTCGATGCAGGATTACCTCCAAAAACTTGGGCTTGGGTTTCAACCATGCTAGCCGTCCAGATACAGCAAAGCAATAATAAGTATTTACAATTCACCTTTATGCGTTGGTTTCCAATAAAGATAATAATATCCCAACGGAATCACGCCAATAAAAAACGGAATCAATGCCAAATATTTAAACGTAAACGTTCCTAAAAGCGTTTTTTCGTCAAAAGCAAAAAATTCACTCACCATCCAATACGAATTGGCAACAATCCAAAAGGCAATAGCCAAATTGTGGCAGCGCTCACTCATCATCTGCCGGGTACGCCAAGTGATAATTATTGCAACAGTCAATGTCGGTACAACCATCAATATACCCAACCACTTGATACCAAGACACCACGCAATGTCCTTGAACAGCCAAAAAACTATATGCAGATTTTCCATCTGCCGATAGCGATACGGAATAACGTAATTGGGCGAAATATTAGTATTCTCTTTTTCCATACAGTTAATTTAATATCATATTTCCGACTGCCTCAATTCATAGTATGCAGATTTCCTCCAACCTAGATAAAGAATACAGAAAGGGATGCAAGGATTTATATACGAAATGTCAAACCTATCTTCAAAAACAACCGCATGCCAACCATCTTCCAATACTTCCTGCACTAATCGAAGTCCGGAAAAAGCAAACAATACCGTACCAAACAACGCAACATATAGCCCATAAGTTTTCAAACTAAACAAAAACAACACAACGAAAC
>JAATFC010000050.1 GCA_015655435.1 Chitinophagales bacterium
AATTACATTTCCCAATTGAAGTTTAACACTTATAAAATAGCAAAAAATAGCACCAATTGGCACCCATATTACCACCAAGCTATCCTCGATATCATGTTCGTGGTGATGCAAGGGGGCTTTTAGATACGTAATAAAGAGAAAAAGAGAAACGACAATAATGCTGGACACGGAAACCCAGATATGTTCTTGATATTTTTCCTTGATAATAGTTGCCAAAAACACAACTTGCGCTATCAATAAAATTGAGATGACAAAATACCTAACCGCCTTTTTCATTGATTGGCAAAGGTATTGGAATTTTATGCTTTAATTGAGCAGGATTCTATCAAAAACAGGATTGGCAATAATTGCCAATCCTGTAATATAAATGGACGCTTCTTAAATATTATTCCAATATACTTGGTCCGCCCGCCAGCGTTTCGGCTGTTGCTTTCGGTGCATATTTGGCAAAATTGTCAATGAACAGTTTCGCCAAATCGTTAGCTGCATTGTCGTATTCATTTTGATTAGCCCAAGTTCCCTTCGGATTCAATATTTCGGAAGGAACGCCTGGGCAACTTTTGGGTTGCATGATACCAAAGTGTGCGTGCTTTTCATATTCCACATTGTTCAAATCGCCACGCATTGCTGCTTGGATAATCGCTCTTGTATGTTTCAAACTGATACGATTGCCGACACCATAGCCGCCGCCGCTCCAGCCAGTGTTGATTAACCAAACATTGATTTCGGGATGATTACCCAACGTTTTACCTAACAATATGGCGTATTCTATAGGATTTAGAGGTAAAAACACTTTTCCAAAACATGCAGAAAAAACAGGCTGTGGTTCGGTTACGCCGATTTCCGTTCCGGCGATTTTTGCCGTGTAACCACTGACGTAATGATACATTGCCTGATGTTTGGTCAGTTTACCTATTGGAGGCAAAACGCCAAATGCATCGCAAGTCAGAAAAAATATATTGGAAGGATTACCCGCTTTGGACACGTCTTTCGCATTTGGAATAAAATCGATTGGATAGGCCGCTCTCGTATTTTCCGTGATGGATGCATCGTCATAGTTGACCTTGTTCGTACCCGGAAAAAACTTGATGTTTTCCAACAAAGTTCCTTTTTTGATAGCATGGAAAATCTGGGGTTCTTTTTCTTCTGAAAGATTGATACATTTTGCGTAGCAACCACCTTCGAAATTGAAAACAGAGTTTTCGCCCCAACCGTGTTCGTCATCGCCGATTAGTTGACGTTCCGTATCTGCACTCAGAGTTGTTTTTCCGGTTCCGCTCAATCCAAAGAACAAAGCAACATCGCCTTTTTTGCCTTCGTTGGCAGAGCAATGCATCGAAAGCGTTTTGTGGTTGACTGGAAGGATGAAATTCAACACACTAAATATACCTTTCTTGATTTCTCCGGTGTATGCTGTTCCTCCAATAAGGATTATTTTTTGTGTAAAATTTACTATCGCAAAATTGGGCTGCCTTGTTTTGTCTTCTTCCGGATTAGCTTGAAATTCAGGCGCATGGATGATTTTCCAGTCCAGCGTAGTGGCAGGTATTTCTGCACTTTCAGGGCGAATGAACAGGTTGTTGCAAAACAAATCAGCCCATGGTTTTTCCGTAATGGAGCGAATACCAATACGGTATCTTGGGTCGGCACATGCATAAGAATCCCTAACCCACAATTCTTTGGAAGACAGATAGTCGCAAACCTTATTGTATAAGTTGTCAAACGCTTGTGGTTCGAACGGAATGTTGACATCACCCCAATCGACGGTATCTCTGGTAATGTCATCTTTGACGACAAACTTGTCTTTAGGGGATCGCCCAGTGAATTTTCCGGTATTGATGCACAATGCATCTGAGTCGCTCAATTCGCCTTGTCCCAGGTCGATAGTCTGCTGGATCAGTTCGTCAACACTTAATTGATAGTTTACTTTAGACACTTTAATTCCTACCTCCGTTTGAAGGGAATCAATAATGGTTTGCATGAAGTTTTATTTTGTTTAAAATAGCTAACAAGCTTACGATTGTTAGTATAGTGCAAGGTAGAGAATATCTAAAAATGGCGTACTTTTTTTTATTTTTTTTATTATATGAATAATATTTTCTCTTTTGATAGACAATATTCAATATTGGACTGTTATGTTTATATGAAATTCCATTCAATTATCATGGATAAAGGGGTTGAGCGATAGAGTGGATATTTTCTCAAGCCTTGAAATAAGAGAAAATATAGTCCTGTTGGTATAAAACCTTACTATTCTTCGACTGAAATTTTCGAAGTATATGATTTTTGATGAAAGAAATAATAAAATAATGTACCCAAAAAATACATGAGCACATCAACAATGTCCGATGTGAATCTGATAGAATATAGAGGTGCCACATATTCCATAATTACAGAAACGTATGCAGCTAGCAAAAGCAGTATTGGCAATCTGTAAATAAGCTGCCCTCCTCTACGAAAAAAAAGATACTGGGTAATCCAATGCCCAATATGAAACGTTAGCGGAAGAAACGCAAAATCTGTCAGCCATTCGTTAAGGAATGGAAGTGGCATGTGCAGCCAACGAAACAAATGGACAATTGCCCAACTCCCGACGTAAAACACACAATAAACGTCCCAAAATGGGCTTTTCATAAAACCACGCTGATGACCGTAACGAGGATAATGGTGACCACTCCGATCAAAACCATAAAACTGACAAAACCAATATTTTTTCCAAAACGCTTTAATGCGGAATCTTGTTCATTGATAGGAAAAAAGCTTTGCCGTAAGGCTTTGATTCTTCTTTTTGTAGCGCTATCTTCATTTGTTTTTTCAGACATATAAAAATACTATTTAGAACAAATGTACTAATTATATTTACCATATTAGAACAATTGTTCTATATTAGCGAAATATTTATGAATACCAAAGAAAAGATACTCAACGCTGCGTTGAAACTTTATAACGAAAAAGGTTTCGTGTCCGTCACAAGCAGGCATATTGCTGACAATATGGGCATTAGTGCGGGCAATCTGCATTATCATTTCAAGCATACAGACGATATTGCAAAAGAATTGTTTGATAGGTTGGCTGTGGAATTTGATGTTTTGATAGCCAACCTAAAAGAAGGAACCAGATTATCCGATGGCAGCATGGATTCTGTTTTAGATAAATCTTTTTTCATTACGTATACGTACCGTTTTATCTTTCTGAACTTTACGGAAATAGTGCAACGTATCCCTTCTATAAAAAAAGTGTACATAGACATAAATAGCAGGAGGCAAGCTGAATTCGGGACTATTTTTCAGCATTATATAGAAAACGGAATTTTTCGAGATGATATACCTCCGACGATATTACCCCTATTTGTAAGAAATATTTTTAT
>JAATFC010000093.1 GCA_015655435.1 Chitinophagales bacterium
AACATATTTGACACGGCGTAATGTATCTGTATAGTGCGAATTACCACCGTCAATAATAATATCACCTTTTTCCAAAAAGGGCAAAAGGCTTTCTATCACGGAATCCACCGGCTTGCCGGCAGGAACCAACATCGTAATCTTACGCGGAGTCGCCAAGTTAGAAACAAATTCTTCCCAAGAGGTAACACCTTTTACCTGAGTACCGGGCGTTGCACCATTCTCTAGTTCTTTTCCTTTCTCGATATCTAAATCAAAGCCGATAACACTGAATCCATTATCTGCCATATTGTACAGTAGGTTGCGGCCCATAACGCCCAGTCCAACCATACCAAAATCATATTTTTGGCTCATGTAATTGATTTTTAAATTTTTATGGTATGCAAATTACTTTTTTCCTGACAAAAAAGTCTCTTTAACATTTGTTGAAACGTTAAAATAGTTCCCGATACACCGTAAAATGACATTTTTTAAACCATTCTGCCCATAAATGGATCAGTCATAGACGGCTCATCTGTCTCTACGTGTCCCGCATATCTTCTCCAATATTGAGAATCATTTTGTGTGAGGACAGAGAAATCATACCAATGGTAACTCTTCTGCAGATTCAGTATAATGTCCTTGCTCTCGGAAGCTTTCAATGTATGGGAAAGCTGTGGATTTTTATAGGCATTGTCCACTATCTCGAATGTCAAATCCTTGTCAGTGTTATTTTTTAATTTTAAACGAATGTTTCCCGTTGCTTTTCTATTATTGAGTTTGGCTCGTTCATATTCGACCTCAACTAAAATAGCTTTATCGCTGGAAGAGCCAGCAAATTCTCTCAAAAAACCATTGGGGCCAACCGTTTTTATATGGTATTGCTTATTTTCAAAACGTTCTATTTCGTAAGTGTCGCTAAGTGTATCGCCAGCCTTGACAGCATAGGACCACACTTTTCCTTTCTGGAAGTCATTTTGTTTTACGTCTTTGTACGCAACAGCGGCATAGACTGCAAATGGAGAACCCGCAGAATCTGTTCCGAATATTGCATTACCGGCTTTCATTCTCAATACCAATGTTTTCTTGTCATCTGACAATGCTCCATCGGCATATAACTCGTATGGTATATTGGTACTAGTAGAAATTCCTGATTCTTGATGAGATATTTTGTTAGAAAGTTGCGGTCTGGATGCTATGAGTTTAATGTCTTCCGGAGACAATGCAGAATAGCCTGTTGGAATATTTTTGAACTGTGCATTGTAAATAGTTTCAACGAAAGCATCTCTATTGAGAAAGGGAAGTCTTTTGTCTTTCGGATCAAATGGTTGGAACGCCGAGGTCATATTGCCTGCGACGGTGCGTCTCCATTCAGATATATTGTCAAGGCGGACATTTTTTTTGTATTTTTTTTCAATAAAGGTTTCTAGGAATTGCAATGAAGACGTATGGTCAAAAATCTGCGAACAAACCTGACCTCCTCTTGACCAAGGCGATGCGATTACCATCGGAATACGAAAGCCTAACCCAATAGGGGCTTCACGCGCTTCTTTTTCGCGAACACCTTGTTTTAGCTCGTTTTCTTTTCGTACCCATTCGATGGAAGTGTCAATACCCACAGAGCATTTTCCCGTTTCTGGACGCAGATTGTCGGGCGCCATAAAGGAAGGTACATGGTCAAAATAACCGTCATTTTCATCATAAGTTAAGATGAATATTGTCTTCTTCCATACTTCTGGATTTTGTGTCAATATGTCCAATATCTCCGAAACGTACCATGCCCCATACCAAGGTGCACTGGGATGGTCCGATAGATTCTGCGGTCCAGCCAGCCAAGAAACGGTTGGAAGTTGACCGTTCTTTACATCTTCACGGAACTGGTGCAATAGATCTCCTTTGGGAATGACAACTTCACGGTCGTGACCATTGTCATTATATTTCAGCTTATCCAGCTCGGTATAATGTTTGTCTCCGCTGTTGGTGACAAATGCATGTTGATACAGGTTTTTTTGCTCAGAAGTAAGCTGACCATAGCTTTGTCTGTTCCATTTTGCATATTCTTGCGTAGCATTGTCCAATACGGATTGTTTTTTTTGCATATCTGCTCGCATCTTATCGTTCTTTTCGTCAGTATCGTTGGTGGTAGCGAGCTTTTCCTGAAGTTTTTGTATCTGGTCAGGCAGGGTATTCATTTGTTTTTGCAAATTTTCTACATAGCGACGGTTGAACTTTACATTATATTTTTCAAAAAATTCCAATAAGTTACAACCGAAATTAGCCAACCACGCCCGCTCTTCTCCTACGTAACCGCCACCCGTACTTAAATCGTTTTGGTAAAATTTCCAGGCAATTCCATTTTTTTCCAATAGTTCTGGAAATGTAGTCCAGGTAAGCTTTCCCGCTTTATAGTCGTCGTTCCGGATATGGGCTTTTGTCAAACCGTTTTCTTCACTTAAGATATTCCCTGTCCAAAAATAGCTACGGTTGGGTGTCGTACTCGTAATACATGAACAGAAGTTGTGATCACAGACTGTAAATGCATCTGCTAGTGCATAGTGGAACGGTAGGTCCTCGCGTGAATAATGACCGAGCGTTAGGGGCATCTCTCGATATAAAGAATTTCCAGAACGTTTTGCAATAAGCCATTGATCCATTTTCCCCTCGTTCAGCGCGTCCACCTGGCTTGAGCGAGAATGAGGTAAAGATCCCATCCATGTGATTTTTGAGTCTTTAATGTCAAGCCTGAAAGGAGCGAATGTATTGCCGTTCACATCGGTCTGGCACCAGACCGGATTGCCGTTTGGCAAGTCGATTGCACGTGGATCATTAAATCCTCTTACGCCTTTTAGCGAACCATAAGCATGGTCAAATGACCTATTTTCCTGCATCAATATGACTACATGCTCTGCGTCTACAAAAGTGCTGCCTGGAGCTGGATCTATAGTGAGGGCCTTTTTGATAGAAGCCGGTACGAAGTGTGAAATACCCAGAGCTCCCGAACTTAACAACGATTTTTTGAGAAATTCTCTTCTATTGTCCATAGTATAAAGTATTTTTTCTAAAAATTTAGATTGTGGAGAAAGAACTACAAGGATTAGAATACTCAAAAGTATCTAATCCTTGTTACTAAATTGTTACGAGATTTATAGTATGGCTAGTCATTAGACAGTACTGTAGATCCGTTATTTTCGATTTCACTTATTGTAGACTGTTTTGATAATAATACTGCGATTTTGTTTCTGGCTGTCGTCCATCTCCCAAGTGCAGTGTTGTACACACCTCCCAACATATTGAAATATCCCAAATCCGAAGTGTTATATGTAAACGCCATCGTATTGGTGCCAAGTCTATAATAGGGTTGGTTCGTCAGGCCTATTGGATCAATTTTATCGTAGAAATCAGTATTGGTAATCTTATAACCATAAACAGGAGGTCCAGCCGTATACAAACTGCCTCCTGTCGCAATAAATATCACGTCTATAGGTTCTGAATTGACTGTTACGGACGTGTCTTTGAAAATCGCCATACCAAACGCATTTCCACTGTTTGCCAATAAGTTGGCGGTGGATTTACCAAAGCCTTGTCCATCCTTATTTCCGTAAGGGTATGAAGCAATCCAATTGGAACCAGAAATGTCAGTAGAGGCTGAACCATTTATAGATTTATTGCACCCAACGTAGAAATAGGAGCCCTTTTTGGCTGAGCCACTCACTAAATTTATTTTATATGTGCGTAACCCGCCTGTTGCCCATCCTTTTGTTGGGTAACCAGTAGGTGTAGAAGTGCCGGCATTGTTGGTAGTGACTAAAGCATAAGGAGTTGCTTTGAAATCGATATCTTGTGTTGCCAGACACTGTATATATTCATATAGAGAATCGGAACCCTTAGCATCACTCATGAATCCCGCAATAACAATCGGAGTAGCATTAACTTGAGAACTCAACAATGTCACCTCTCCAGATTTACAAAGTTTCAGAAAGGGTTTTAGTGTATTATTGGCATCTACCGAATCGAAAACCACAACTTTATAGTTGCCCAATACAGGAATTATAGAATCCGCAAAAGTTGCGTGGGACTCTGTAATCAAATGTATATTGCCAAAGCCGTCATTTATAATGTGATCTCCCGATAAATGCAAGGTTGATGTTGGGAGAGGATTAGGCCCACCTTTAACAATTACAACCTGAGTGGATTCATAATAGTCAGGGTTGGATATAATAGCAGAAATGGCAACCCTATTAGTAGGAATATTATTACCACTAGATACTTTACGGATATCAGAAGCAGTTATTCCGTCAATCTGCAGCAATCCATTTTGCCTTTTAAGAACATGCCCATTTACCTTGACTATAAGCGAATCCCCCGTTTTATATTCATTTGCATTGGATACTGTGAATGCTATGCCTCGTAGTTTGGAAAGTCTCCTACTGTCTTGTAACATGACTATTCCTTCTGATAAATTATTACCACTATGATCAGAGACGACAACACCGGCTATACTGTCAGAGCCTCCCATATTGTTGGTTGTAAGAGGTACTTCTGTATTTTTGTATAGGAGTCGTATGTCAAAAATGGAAACATATGGACTTATTTCTGCTCCCGGATAGCTATCTTTCCTACAGCCTGTCATTCCAGCAATAGCAATTATAAATATTGTTATAAAAAAGAATTGATTTTTCATTTTATTTTTTTGGGTATTATGGTTTTTGCCACCAGACTTGTGTAGAAATAGCGTCCTGTCCTTGATCGGCTACGGCTTCTGCATAATGTTTTGGGTTGGCTCCTATCAAATAGGCAGGATATTGCATACGTGCTGGCATCACACTATTATTCCCTAAACCAGCACCTTTAGGTAGTACTGGATGTCCCGTACGTCGGTACTCAAACCATTGTTGCAGATCTGTACAGAACATAGCATAGTATTTTTGTAGCTGGATCATCTCCATTTTGTTGTCCAAACTCAACGACTCATTCCATTGTATATCTGCAGCAGTTAAATAATCTGTGACACTTCCATTCCAGTTTGGCAACCATTGCGTAATACTGCTGTTCACGCCATTATTATAATAGGTGGCAGCACTACTATTTGTTATCCAGCCTTTTGCAGCACATTCACATA
>JAATFC010000302.1 GCA_015655435.1 Chitinophagales bacterium
AGATATTTCGCATACAGACAGCCTGTCCCGTTGACGGAGGAAAGATGTATGCGAGCTATTTTTTAGAACAGTTGCAGGAATTAAAACAGGAATACAGGGAGCATATCTACAATTCAGATTTTTACAGGTATTATCGTTCGGGAAGAACAGACCGTGATGAAACCTACTTTAGGTTAGGCAACATCAATTTCCACGATGGTCTGAATAGTTTTGTTTTTGAAATTGACCCGCTGTTTTCAACTTATTATGATAACAAAGTGGCTCGGATAATAGCCAACGAGTTACTCTATACCTACATACTGCAAAAAATCAACAATGATGAAATGGCAGGTTCCCTGTCTGCAAGGGATATTTCATCTGATGGTATCCTTTGGACGGATACCAAAAATGCCTTGATAGAACTGATTTATGCGCTGTATGCAAATGGCTCTCTTTCCTACGGTAAAATAGGAATACGAAAAGTCAGTTTGGCTTTAGAAAGACTGTTTCAGATTACCTTGGGAGACCTACACAATTCGTTCCACCGAATGAAATATCGAGCAGGTTCCCGAACCGCATTTTTAGACCAACTGAAATCTTCTTTGGAAGAATATATGGACAAAGATTTATAGAGGACTACTTCGCAAACCGACCATTAAATAGCCATAGGCGATAAATAGACACCCTTGAAATATTTGTGTAAGTTTGTATAACTAAGAAATAGTTATGAAAAACATTATCGAACAAATCAGCATTGCGATTATCAATGATAAAAGCCCGATTATAGATATAATCTGCAACGACCTCGTTGCTTCAGGAATTGATATACTGTTCCGCTCGGAAAGAATTGAAAGCGGACTATCTCAATTGTCAGCATTGGAAAAACTGCCCCAAGTTTGCATTATTGACCTTGATTTCTCGGATAGCAAGGTATTGGCACAGCTCCACGAACTAAAAGCAAAATACCCAGCCTTAAAACTTATTGCCCATAGTGACGATGATAGAGAGCAAGCCGTAATATCTCTTTTGGAAATCGGTTTTAGCGGTTATCTGGTCATCGGTAGTGATGCAGACGATTTTAAGAAAGCAATCATAGGTGCTTGCAATAGCAAAAGATATTTTAGTGCAGAAATAATAACAATTGCACAGGAATATTTCAGCAACAAAGAAACAGTCTAACTCAACTGTTTTTTCTATTCCGTTGTAGGTAAAGTTTGGACAAAAAATGTATATTTGCAATGAGCGAACGGAAACACGTTGAAATACAAAGCAATAAGCACCGTTACCAAGTCGTTACCTGACTTCTTTGATTATCCCCATAAGAGCCTTATATTCAACTAAAAGGGCTTTTTCCTGAAAACTTTAAAATAAAATGTATCCTCTTATTTTTTGTTTTTGATAACTGCAATCTTACCCAAAATAAAACTCTGAATCCTTAATACTATATCTTTTCTTATTGGAAGTTTTTTTTGATTTATCACTACCTCTTGGTCTACATAGCCAATACAGCTAACAACTAGTGTGATTTGTGACGAAAGTTGATTCGCAGGTATGGTAAGTCTATAATAGCCATCCTTGTTTGTCGATGTGGAAATGGAAGTGTTTTTTATCTGAACGAGCACGTCTGATATTTTTCCCTTCGTTGAGAAATTGGTTATTTTTCCTTCAATAATATTGTCTGTGTTATCTTTTGGAAAATCTTCCTCAGAAAAATACTCTTCAAGGTCTCTCGTATTGTTGGTTTGGATGGAAAATTCAGTTGAAGGTTTTAACGGAGGTTTGGCAAAAGCAAAATCTGTAACACCCAATAGAAGCAGTCCTGTCAGTATAATGGGAAAATGCCTATTACGGAAAATCGAAGGTGCGATTATATCTTTATTGAGTTGATAATCAAAGAATCTTCCACACATATTCCCAGATTGTTGTTGTAAAATCCGAATAATTTCTTTGTCGGACAGTTGCGTGAAATCAATTACCGTTTTGCTGCAATGTGAACAAAAATGGCCCTGTTCTGTTTCGGTCATCTTATCCCACTGTTCGTGACAGGGATTCTCGATATTTATTTGATATGTTGTCTTTTTCATAGAGGGCAATTTTGTATTTACATTCTATATATAGATGCGTTAGAATATAGAATTCCACAATAGCGTATTGAATACATTGATAAAGAGCGTTGCACCTAATGCGTTAGCCTAGAGAATAAGGGTTGCTAGGTTTACAGTTATAACCAAAAATGCCTTCGTTATCTGATAACGAAGGCATTCTGTGTTTCGCGGTGAGGAAGGGATTCGAACCCTTGGTACAGTTTAACCCGTACGGCAGTTTAGCAAACTACTGATTTCAGCCACTCATCCACCTCACCGTTCTTGATTCTGATAATCAAGGGTTGCAAAAGTAAGGGAGAGATTCCGAATATCCAAAAAATTAGAGGTATGATTTTTGGTGGGTATTTACATGAAAGCCGTCAATAGAAAAACGGCAGAAAAATAGCTCCAAAGCAATATAAATAGGATGTGTATGGCGGTTTCCCTTTTCTTGCCTTTCCATAAGGTGGTTGAATAGCCGATGAACTGAACCAATAGCCTCACTCCCCAAAACAAACCAAATCCCAGGGAAATTTTTCTCCCTAAGTTGTTGAGAATCATCTCATCTGCTTCCAATAGGCAAAACAATCCCATTAGAAAAACCGTCAATGCAATAAAAAATGTATGGACATACATCATCTGCCTATTGATTAATGTCAGCGAATTCAGTTCTTTTTTCCAGCGAAAATGACGGGGAAAGAAAACATGGATAAATGCTAAAACAATGAGTAATATGCCAATAATCCTAATATGTGTTGCCATCTTTGCATAGTTTGAAAACGGAGATAAAAGGCGTATGCTTCTTTTCGGATGCCACAACGAAACCCGATCCCGAAAATGTTCGCAGCCATGTCTTTCTGGAGTGAAAATGAAACGCACCAATCGTGTATGCTAAAAAGTTGGGTATGTCCCGCAAATGCTCCATTACATATACAGTCCCCTGAGTTTGTAGAATCCGATCCAGCTCCCGAAAGAAATGAATACGCTCATTGTTGTCTCGAATCTCGTGAGCTGCCAATATCAGGAAAATGGTTTCGACAGACTCGTCTTTTTGTGGAAGTGTTTCGGTGTTGATAGTCGTACCATCCGAAGGATATATCCGCCTTGCTCTCTTGATGGAAGGTTCTGTATGTGTCACCGGATTATAAAAATCCCATACTTGAAAATCCGATTTTGGAAATCGTTTTTTCAATAATATGCTAGACTCATCAAAACCGGAATGTATATTGACAATAGTACCCGATGTATTACTAGGAACAATCCATCCAAAATCATATAGTTTGGAAAAATCGTAGATATACATAGATGTAAATAGTGAAACAATAAGGGAATAACCGACTAGCAAAGTACATACCCAGCAAGCGATACGCCAAAATCCATCTAGCCATATAACCGTAATACAACCTATTATTATGGATATTAACGCCAGCGCGTAAAAATGCCAATTAAATCGAATGATATTGGCGATTCCCATAAATGGTTTCCTGGTTATTTCCATGTTTCTATCTTTCCTTTTTGCCAATGGTATGGGATATTGTTGATGACAAAAGCATTTGCCAATAAGGGATTTTCTAAATGTATAGTCTTTAGGAAATAGAAATGATAATCCAATATAGTTATCGGTTGTGGAATCCAGTTTTCTCTTATGCCTTGGACTATGACAATCTGCTGTTTTTCCTTATTAATACTAAAAGTGAAAGGCAATGGCCCTGCGAATCTTCTGGCTGTTTTCCAGTCTGGAAACGGTGATGTCGTGGGTAGCGCTGCATTTTCTTTATAGTCTATTTCGATATTGAAGTTGTCGCTTTTTATAGTTTCGGTTGTTTCATTTCTTGCGTATTCAACTTTTATTTTTCTGTATTTATAGTGTGTAAAAAGACTGCCTAGTAGCTTCATGGACCTTTTATCCGTTTCGGACTGGAGTATATAAAGTCCACGAAGGTTTTTGCCTTCCATATTGGTATAGCGAACAAAAATCCGGTAGCCAACCAGGAAAAAATCAGTTCCCATCCATTGAGGGAAACCTTTGGGGCGTAAGTCTTTCGTTTCGACCATCGCAACCGCCACAAATCCCCATTTGTCGTCATAGGTATCCAATACCAACGGATGCGGGAGCATGCTTTGCAGCTCTTCTTTGGGTACGGCAAATGTCAGAACAACAGAACTTTTAAAATAAGCTTCGACAGGAAATGGATGGTTTTTGAGTGTGGATAGCATATCAGTTTTTGGGTTTTAGATGACACTCGTTGATATACAAAACGACTGCAAAAAGTAACGCATACAATGCATTCCATTTGCCCCAAAGCAATAAATCTTTTGCAAAAATAAATTCCAGAAGATTCATCGTCAGTACAATAGTTATCTGGCAAACGACATTCAACTTTGACTTTATTCCCGAGAAGATCCATATTGCCATCAACACCTCCAATATGCCAATCGTCAATATAAGTGGTCGCTCATAAGCCTTTCCCAATATACGTCTCACGATTTCTTCATGCCGATGTACTTTGTTCAAGATCTTGGCATAAATGCCATTGACGAGCCATACAAGTCCCGAAAGTATAGTGATTGCATGACTGACTATGTTTCGTATCATGGCATTTGGCCTGTTTTATTTTTCTTTTTTCGCCAGCACTTCGTCCTTCATCTGCTTCAGGAATCGATACATGGCATCCATATTGTCCATTGGTTGTGCGATTAACAGGAAGTTGGTGCCGACCTGTTTCAGTTTTGCCTTGTTTGTTCCTGTTTGGATAAAGGAAATAATGTTTTGGAAAATGGAACTTTCGAAATAAGGGGAATCATTTTTATTGATGAAATAACAACGAAGTATATTGGACTTCAAACTCATCTTTTCAAAACCTAAATCAATGCCAATCTTGCGACAGCGTATAGTTGTGAACAAGTCCTCGACTTGTCGTGGCATCGGACCAAAACGGTCGATGAGCTCCTGATGGAATGCCGCAAGTTTTTCCTCATTGTCATAGTTTTCAAAACGAGTGTAAAGTACCATGCGCTCCGCAATGTTTTCCACGTAGGAATCCGGAATCAATATTTCCAAATCCGTATCAATCGTACA